>NZ_SWAW01000100.1:0-247 GCF_005096345.1 Guyparkeria sp. SB14A
CCCTTGGTGAACAGGGTGACCGGGACGTAGCTGCCGTCCGGACGTTCGCGCTGCAGGCCGTCGACGATGCGCTGCATGTATTGCAGCGAGAAATCGCGGTAGTCGTGTGGTGCGAGCACGCCCCCCCAGGTGTCGAACACCATCAGCGACTGCGCGCCGGCCTCGATCTGGGCGTTGAGGTAGTCGGTCACGGCGTCGGCGAGTCGGCCAAGCAGGTCATGGGCCGCCTTCGGATCGCTATAGACCA
>NZ_SWAW01000101.1:0-247 GCF_005096345.1 Guyparkeria sp. SB14A
GGCACCGCTGGCACGGCGGGCGGGGCGTTATCGCTTTCAGCTGTTGCTGCTCGCGCAGGTGCGCAGCACACTGCATCGTGCCTTGTGGGCGGTGGATGACTCGGTCGGCAGTCGACGCCTGGGGGGGCGGCTGCGCTGGTCGATCGACGTCGATCCGATCGATCTCGCCTGACGGCGACGGCCGGTGCATTACACTGTGGGGAAATCCCCTCGACCTGGAGAATAGCGACGTGAAGAAGATCGAAGC
>NZ_SWAW01000010.1:0-71370 GCF_005096345.1 Guyparkeria sp. SB14A
AACCTTGGGTGCCTTTTTCAGCGCACGCCGAACCTGCCGGTCACGGATCTCGAAGTTGAGCCGCATCGTCATGCGCGCCTCCCGAACTCGTCCATCAGTTGCTGGTAGAGCGCCGCCGGGGTGCCGTCGCCCCGTCCGGGCGCCCCTGGCTGTCCTCGAACAGCTCCAGGTGGCGGCGGGTGTGCACGTCGAGCAGCAGGGCGTCGCTGGTCTGTTCCACGGCCAGCCCGTCGATGTGGCCCAGCTTGGTCTTTTGCGTGTCATTGACGTACTGCCACAGGGCGCCGGCCGCGCCGAGTGCGGCATCCAGGGCCTGGCGGTTGTCGGCGTGGATGCCGAAGCCGGCGAGATCGCGGGTGCCGAACTGGGCACACAACTGCTCGCTGGCCGTCTCGCTGGCAAAATGCCAGACCGGGCGTTCGCGGGAAAACCCGTCGGCCCGGAACAGGCCGTCGGTCAGCGCCTCGATGGAGAGCCCCTCGGGCAGCAGCAGCTCGCGCGGGTCGACCGCGCCAGTTCGGTGGCCAGTTCGTCCGGGCCGGCCGGGGCCATGATGGCGAAGTGGCCGCTGGAGAGATCCAGGTGCGCCAGGCCGAGGCGCTCACGGCCGCGGTAACGGCTGCGCGATACCGCCACCAGCCGATGCGCCTGGCGCTGTTCGAGCAGGGCCTCGTCGGTGACCGTGCCCGGGGTGACCACCTTGACCACCTCGCGCTTCATCGGCCCCTTGGCCTGCACGTCGCCGACCTGCTCGCAGATGGCGACCGACTCGCCGGCCTTCAGCAGCCGGGCCAGATACGACTCGTAGGCATGCACCGGCACGCCGGCCATCGGGATCGGCTCGCCGGCCGAGGTGCCGCGCTGGGTCAGGGTGAGATCGAGCACCCTGGCCGCGTGCCGCGCGTCGTCGAAGAACAACTCGTAGAAGTCGCCCATGCGGTAGAACAGCAGCACGTCCGGATAGTCTTGTTTGATCCGGAGAAACTGCTGCATCATGGGCGTATGCGCGCTGAAACTGTCCGTCGGGTCGGCCGTTGGCGAGGTTTCGGCGGGGCGGGGCGATGTCGATTTCGTCATGCGCGGCATTGTAACGAAAACCCAGTAACGATAACCCTGGCGCCGAACGGCCCGCCGATCTGGGCGCGTGCCGGTCGTGGGCCGTGGGTGACACGAGGGACGGGCGAACCGGATGGTGGAACGGGACGAGGGGCAACAGCCACCCGAATGGCACGGGGCCCAGGCCATGACCGACTGCGACCTGAGTCGCCCGGCCCGCATTCGTTGCCTGGGCGAGGCGCTGGGTGCGCGTGGGCTGCGCCTGGCCGTCGCCGAGTCCTGCACCGGCGGGCTGTTGGCTGCCAATCTCACGGCGCTGGCCGGGAGTTCGTCCTGGTTCGACGGTGGCTGGGTCACCTACAGCAATCAGGCCAAGCAGCGTGAGCTGGGCGTGCCGGCGTCCTTGTTCGCCGAGGTGGGGGCGGTGTCCGCCGAGGTGGTCACGGCGATGGCCCGCGGGGCGCTCGAGCGCGCGGGGGTCGATTACGCGGTGGCCATCAGCGGCGTGGCCGGCCCGGGCGGCGGCAGCGAGACCAAGCCGGTCGGCACCGTCTGGATCGGTTGGGGCCATCGGCCGCCGACCGAAGGCGAACCGCATCAGTCCGCCGTTGCCACCTTCGCGACCCGATTTCGTTTTCCCGGCGACCGCGAAACGGTGCGCGAGGCGGCCGTGGACGTCGCCCTGCAAGGCCTGTGTGCCCACCTGGGCGGCGAGGGCTGGAACGACTCGGCCGCCGCGCGCTGGTCGTCGGCGCACTGGCCGGCGGCTGGTCTCAAGTGGTCGGAGGCCTGACGTGATATGAACGTCGAACCGGCCACTAATCGCCTCGACAGCGCCCGCTTCGTCGCCTCGCCCAATTGCGACGCGCGCCCACGCGATGAACGCATCGAGCTGGTGGTGATCCACGGCATGTCCCTGCCGCCCGGCCAATTCGGCGGCACGGCGATCGAGCGCTTTTTCACCAACCGGCTCGACCCCGGCGAACATCCGTATTTCGAGGAGATCCGCGACCTGCGCGTCTCCGCCCACGTGGTGATCTACCGCGACGGGGCGGTCACGCAATTCGTGCCCTTCGATCGTCGTGCCTGGCACGCGGGGCAGTCTCGCTTCGGCGAACGCACGCGGTGCAACGACTTTGCCATCGGTATCGAGCTCGAGGGCACGGATACCGAGCCCTATACGGCCGTGCAGTATGAGACGCTCGGTCGCGTGCTCGCGGCCATCAAACGCGCCTACCCGAGCGTGCACGCGGTGCGTGGCCACAGCGATATCGCCCCGGGACGCAAGACCGATCCCGGCCCGGCCTTCGACTGGGGGCACCTGGCATCCCGCCTGCCCGACGGCATGGCGACCGCCTGACCGTGCGTCCTTTTTCGTCCAACAGTGGGGCATCCACGCGATGAAACTTCTGGTCCTGATCCTCGTCATCGCCTTCGACCGGTTCCTGGAATTCTTTCAGCGATGGCGCGCCGATCGCTGGCCGCATCGCGTCACCATCGAGGTGTTCGACACGCTCGCCGGCATGATCGGCGCCACGGCCGCGCGTCTGTTGGTCTGGCTGTTGTTGCCGGCGGTGCTTCTGGTCTGGCTCGGCATCGGTGGCGACGGCTGGATCGGTTGGGTCGTGTCGCTGGTCGTACTGCTGCTGGTGATCACCCCGCGCAACACCTCGGAGATCAATCGCCAGTTGCTCGACGCCGCCGGCCGGGACGACCAGGAGACCGTCGAGGCGGCACGCCGCGTCCTGTTCGACGGCACGCCGGTGGATTCCGCCAAGGCGACCACCCGCCAGACCGGCGAGCGCATTATCGTGCTGGCGTTCAGCGAATGGTTCCTGGTGCTGTTCTGGTTCGTCCTGCTCGGGCCGGCCGGGGCGTTGTTCTACCGCCTGACCGAGTGGCTGGCACAGGCGCCCGACCCCGAGGCTGGTTCGGGGGCTGCATCGGGTGCCGATGCGGACGGGGAAGGGCGGTTGCGTCGCTGGCAGACGAAAGCCCACGCGCTGCTGGTCCTGCCGGCCGCGCCGGTGTTCACCGTGCTGATGCTCCTGGCCGGTTCATTCCAGCGGGGCCTGAATGCCTGGCGGGGTGACGAGGCACTTGGGCGCGAGCACGGCGCGATGGACGGCTGGGAGGCCGGCTCGATCGGACTGATCGCCCGGGTCGGCCACGCCGTCATCGACGTCGAGCGCGCCGACGAATGCCTCGACGAGAATGCCTGTCTCGCCGATCAACGCACCTGGTACCGGGCCGCCCACGCGATCGTGCTGCGCGCGCTGCTGTTCGGCCTGGCCCTGGTGGCCGTGCTCACCCTGATTGGCTGGCTGCCGTGACGTTGGTGAATGTGTCAGCAGTAGGTAGTAACGCGTTGCGTTAATACCAGCGTGGCTGTATTCTCAGTTCATGATCGTTAGCTTCGCTTGCAAGGATACGCAACGGGTGGCGAGCGGGCGGTTCTCAAAACGGCTCCCGCAACAGATTCAGCGCCGGGCGAAGATGCGCCTGGACCGGATCGACGCAGCACGAGACCTCGACGACTTGCGCGTGCCGCCGTCCCATCGACTCGAGGCCTTGTCCGGGGATCGGCTCGGGTTTCATAGCGTGCGCATCAATGACCAATGGCGGATCGTTTTCCGGTGGGAGCAGGGCGGCGCCCACGACGTGGCGATTGTGGATTACCACTGAGAGGGGGCGTGATGAACAACCGTATTGACCCAATTCATCCAGGCGAACACCTGGCCGAGTTCCTCGATGACTTCGGTGTCACGCAATATCGCCTTGCCAAGGAAATTCGGGTTCCGGCAAGACGGATCAACGAAATCGTGCTTGGGCGGCGTGGGGTCAGTGCCGACACGGCGCTCCGGTTGGCGCGCTTTTTCGGTACCAGCCCCGACTTCTGGATGAACCTGCAGGACAAGTACGAACTCGAGGTGGCTCGGGCACGATCAGGGGATGAGATCGACCAGATCATCACGTGTTCGGCTTGAGTGGCTGTGCCCCCGGGTTCTCCTGCGGGAGCGTCCATCGTGCTTTTTGACGCCGGGCCGACTGATAGAATCCCGCCTCGACTTCCAGCGGCGAGTGTCCATGATCACCCAGACCACCCCGGCCACCCGACTCGACCTGATACGCCACGGCGAACCCGTCGGCGGTCGTCGCTTTCGTGGCGACGCCGTCGACGATCCGTTGAGTGAACTCGGCTGGCAGCAACTCGAGCGTCGCCTGGCGATGGTCGAGGCGCGTGGCGAAGCCGACTGGGACGTCATCGCCACCTCGCCGATGCGTCGGTGCCGAGCCTTTGCCGCCTCGGTGGCCGAGCGTCGCGGGCTGGAGCTCGTGGTCGATCCCGATCTGCGCGAGATCGGCTTCGGTCCCTGGGAAGGCCTGCGGCATGCCGAGATCCCCGAGCGCTATCCCGAACAGCACGCGGCCTTCCTCGCCGATCCGGTCGACGGCCGTCCGCCTGGCAGCGAGCCGATGGCCGATTTCTTCGAGCGCGTCACGCGCGGGCTGGCCCGCCTGGAGACCAATCACGCCGGCCAGTCCGTGCTGGTGCTCTCGCACGCGATCGTCATGCGCGCCGCCTGTGCCTGGGTGCTGAACGCACCCATGGCGGCGATCGCCAAGGTGGAGACCGAATACGCCGCCATGCTCTCCATCCGTCACAACCATCGCGGCCGGCGGTTGCTCGGCCTGGATAATGGCCTGGACAACGACCTGCCGGGTGACGGGGCGTGACGCGGCGAATCGTCGATGTCGAGCTGACGGTATTGGGCCTCGAGCCGCTCGATGCGCCGGGCGATGACCAGAGCGGCTTTTCCCGCCCCATCTGGACCGGGCCGAGCGTTTCCGAGACGGACGTTTCCCGCCTGGCCCAACTGCTCGACGGCCGCTTTCAACGCGGGGCATCGACCGATGACGACTCTCCCGAGGAGGCCTGCGACGATCCCGATGCGCTCGCGCTGGTCGCCGTGGCTGGCGCCACGTCAGTCGCCGCGCCCCGTGGCATTACGAGTCCGGGCTACGCTCTGGCTCGCGCCCTGGGCGACTGGTGTCTTGCCGGTGGCACGCGGGCCGGGTTTGCCGAGCAAGTCGCCGACTGGCGCGCGCAGGGTTTCGAGCGGCTGCTGTGTTTCGATCCCGTTCACTTAAAGCCCGAAACCGACCATGCCATCGTGCTTGGGCCGCGGTTTCTCGCCTTGAGCGATGCCGAGCTCGACAGCCTGCTGGACGTTCTCAACCCGTGGCTTGCCGACGACGGCATGCAAGCCGTTCGCATCGGTCGTCAGACCTACCTGCTGGCCCAGTTGCGCCCGGACGGAATCGGCCCCGCGAATGCGGCCTTGCAACGGGGCGGGGCGCCGCTGGCCTGCCTGTTGAACCGCAACGCGGGGGTGTTCCTCAACGAGGAGCGCAGCGATCCACTGCTGCGCCAATGGCTGACCGAGTTGCAGATGTGGCTCTACCCGCAACCGCTCAACGACCGCCGCGCTGAACACGGCCAACCCATCCTGAGCAGCTTCTGGCCGCACGGGCTGAGTGCCCTGTCCGATGAAATGCCGTCACCGCCGGTCGGGGACCGATTGATCCTGACCGACTCGCCCGTCGTGATTGCCGAGCGCGATGCCAGCGTGTGGCAGGCCGACGACGTGGATGTGGCACGTGAGGCGATCCGTGCCGGCCGGCCCGTGCGCGTGCTGCTGACCGAAGCGGCGTGGTGTCGGCTGGAAGGCGACGTCGGCGGCTTCCAGCAGGAACTGGCCCGCATTGATGCCTGGCTCGAGCGACTGCAGACCGAATGCCCGGACGTGGTGGTCCGCCTGGATGATGGCCAGGGCGGGGTATGGCAGCCGGAATCCGGGTGGAAACGCACCTGGCGTCGACTTTTGCAGCGGGTGGGCCGATGACCGCAGAGGCAAAGGCCAACCCCGAGGCCAACCCCAGGGCCGCCCGCCTGCTGGGTGTCGCGAGCATCCGCCGGCGTCAGACCCCCGAGGTCAGCGACTCCCTGGCGCATCTCAATTCCCGGTTGGCGCGCGTGCTCGCCGCGCGTGGAATCACGCAGGCCGCGCAACTCGATCATCGCCTGCACGCGGTCCTCCCGCCGACGGGTCTGCCGGACCTCGATGAAGCGGCCCGACTGGTCAGCGATGCCATCGAGCGGGATGACTCCATCCTGATCGTCGGCGATTTCGATGCCGACGGCGCGACCGCCACGGCCCTGTGTTTGCGCGGTCTGCGCGCCATGGGGGGTGAGCGGGTCGACTTCCTGATCCCGGATCGCCAGCGCCACGGCTACGGCCTGAGCCCGGCGTTGCTCGACGAACTCGACACACCGCCGGCGTTGATCCTCACGGTCGACAACGGCATCAGCGCCCACGACGGGGTCGCCGCCGCCAAGGCTGCCGGGTCGCGCGTGGTGGTCACCGACCATCACCTGCCCGGCGAGACGCTTCCCGCCGCCGATGCCATCGTCAATCCCAACCGTGCCGATGCCGACTTCGGGTCGACCGCGCTGGCGGGCGTTGGCGTGGCCTTCTACCTGCTCGCCGCCGTGCGTGGCGAACTCGATCGACGCGGCTGGTTCGCCACGCGTCAGCGGCCCAATCTCGCCAACTGGCTGGATCTCGTGGCCCTGGGCACCATCGCCGACGTGGTCGAACTTGACGACAACAACCGCCGTCTGGTCGCGCAGGGGCTTTCCCGCATCCGCTCCCACGCCTGCGCGCCGGGGATACTCGCGCTGTTTGCCGTCGCCGGGCGCGACCCGCGCGAGGCGCGATCCAGCGATCTGGGTTTTGCCATCGGCCCGCGACTCAACGCCGCCGGGCGGCTGGAGAACATGCGGCTGGGGGTCGAGTGCCTGCTCGCCGACGATGCGGCCGAGGCCCGGCAACTTGCCGGCACGCTCGATCAGATCAATCGTCAACGTCGCGACGTCGAAGCCAACATGCTCGACACCGTCGCCGCCGACCTGGACCGGGCGATGGCCGGGCAGGGCGACACGCCGCCGTCAAACCCGGCCGACTGGGTACGCTTCGATCCGGGCTTTCACCCCGGCGTGATCGGCATCGTCGCCGGGCGCCTGAAGACCCGCTGGGTGCGCCCCGTGTTCGTCTTCGCCCCAGCCGAGGTCGGCAGCAATGACGGCCGGCTCAAGGGCTCGGGTCGCTCGATTCCCGGCATCCACCTGCGCGACCTGCTGGTCGAGATCGACGCCCGACAGCCCGGGCTGATCGACGGCTTCGGCGGGCACGCCATGGCGGCCGGGCTGTCACTCGAGCGCTCCCGACTCGACGCCTTCCGCCAGGCCTTCACGCAGGCCCTCGAACGCCACCACGAGCGGCTCCCCGACGGTCGCGAAGTGATTACCGATGGCCCGCTGGAGGCCGCCGACCTCCACCTCGACTTCATCGACGCCCTCGACCACCACGGCCCTTGGGGCACCGGCTTTCCCGAACCGCTGTTCGACAACAGCTTCGAGGTGCTCGAGAAAACCGCCCTCAAAGACGGCAAGCACTGGCGCCTGTCGGTGCGCCTGCTCGACCACCCGAACGCCCGCCCCGTCGACGCCATCTGGTTCCGCGCCCCCGACTCACTCCCCCCCGGCCGTCACTGGCAGATCGCCTACCGCCCCGTCGCCGACAGCTTTCGCGGTCGCAAGCGCTTGAAGCTCTTCGTTGAGACCGCGTTGCCGCTAACCGCAACAGATGGGACGTAACCATCGAATCTTGGATTCCGACTCTCCGGCCGGATATCAATTTTTCGCACTCGTCCATTTGCCCCACTGCAATGAGATAGCATTCCGCGACCAGAACGAACCTTTCTGGCGGAACGGTGTCACGAATGGTGCCGTGGGATCCATTGGCGAGGGGGTGTTTGCGTCGGCGAAATGCCCGTCGAGAAGCGGCGCCGCCGTCGTGATCTTTTCGTCTACAGAGCGGGTATGACTCGAGCAAACATTGGGTGTCTAACGCATTGGGTGCGTTTACAAGAACAATAAAGGCATGTCAGAGGCGGGAAGTTGAATTCGAGAAATTTCGAAAAGGTGGAGGTTTGGGAGCGAGCTGCCTTGTTGAGTGCGAAAGTGAATTGCTCGCTGCGTAGCTTGTGGGACCCCGGTTTCCGGGACCAAATTGCCCGAGCAGGTGCGTCCATGCTCAACAATATTGCTGAGGGATTGAGCCAGGAATCGCTCATGGAGCGGAATCGGTTCCTCACTATCGCGAGTCTCTCTTGTAGCCAGTTGCAGGCATGTGTTCATCGCGGCGGTGATTTGGGCTACTTTGAGAAAAATCAGGTTGCTGATTGGTTTGCTGAAACCCACGAGATTGTCGTCATGCTGGGCGACTTGTCGGACACGTAAGGGAAAGACGAGGAAGGCACGGCTCCGGCATGCTCGATTAATAAGATGCCCGGTTCCGTCATACCTCGCTTTGTAGCTGCTCACGCGGCTTTAGTTGGCGCCGTTCGCCAACACCCGTTGTGCTTGCGTGCCGAGGCCGGTGCAGACTTGGATTTCTTCACCCTCAACACCGCCTCCTTGAGATACAATCCCGCGCTATTCAATCCGAGTTAAATGGGAAGCGGATTCATGTGCGGAATCGTCGCAGCGGTAGCCGAACGGCAGGTGGGGCCCATCCTCCTGGAAGGATTGCGTCGCCTTGAGTACCGCGGCTACGACTCGGCCGGGGTGGCGTTGCTCGACGAGGATCAGGGGCTCGCTTCGGCGCGTGCCGTGGGCAAGGTCGCCGCCCTTGCCGAGAAACTTGAAGCCACCCCCATTACCGGTCAGCTCGGCATCGCTCATACCCGCTGGGCGACCCACGGCGTGCCGGTCGAGCGCAATGCGCACCCGCATATCGCGCCCAATGGCGATCATGGCCGGGTGGCGGTGGTGCACAACGGCATCATCGAGAACTTCGCCACGCTCAAGGCCGAGTTGGTCGACGCGGGCTGCACGTTCGCGTCGGATACGGATACCGAGGTCATCGCGCACCTCATTCACCACCAGCTCGACTTGGGGCTCTCACCGGAAGCGGCCTTCCATGCCGCCGTGGATCGCCTCCAGGGCGCCTTTGCGTTGGCGGTGATCGTCACCGACGCCCCTGAGACGCTGTTTGTCGCCCGCCAGGGCAGCCCGTTGGTTATCGGCGTGGGCATCGGCGAGCACTTCGCCGCTTCGGATGCCCTCGCGCTCCTGCCGGTCACCCAATCGTTCGTCTACCTGGAAGAGGGCGATCGGGCGGTCATCACCCGCGAGAACCTTGCCATCACCGATGCGGCGGGCAGCCCCGTCGAGCGCCCGGTGCGCCAATCGGCCCAGCGTGCGGAAAGCGCCGATCGGGGGCGGTTTCGCCACTTCATGCTCAAGGAAATCCACGAGCAGCCGCAGGCCATTGCCGACACCCTGGAAGGGCGGATCGCCCACGGCCATATCCTGCCGGCGGCGTTCGGCGTCGGCGCCGACGAGATCTTTGCCTCGGTCGAGCGCGTGCAGATCATCGCCTGCGGCACCAGTTACCACGCCGGCATGGTGGCCCGCTACTGGTTCGAGGACATCCTCCGCTTGCCCTGCGCCGTCGAGGTCGCCTCCGAATTCCACTACCGCAACCCGGTAGTCAGCCCCAACACGCTGATCGTCGCGCTGTCGCAGTCCGGCGAGACCGCCGATACCCTCGCCGCCATCCGCATGCTCAAGCGGGAGGATCCGAAGCGTCCGGTTCTCGCGATCTGCAATGCCCCTGAATCCTCGCTGGTGCGCGAATCGGACCTGGTGCTGATGACCCGCGCCGGCCCCGAGATTTCGGTTGCCTCCACCAAGGCATTCTCCACCCAATTGGTCTCTCTGGCCCTGCTGCTGTTGGCTATCGGGCGAGCGAGTGGCCGTATGGACGAAGCCGAGGAACAACGTATCGTCTCTGGCCTGGAGAAAGTGCCCGGACGGATCCAGAACGCGCTCGATCACGGTGACCGCGTCCGTGACCTGGCCGAACTGCTGGTGGAAAAAGAACACGCCCTGTTCCTCGGCCGGGGGCCGATGTACCCCATTGCCATGGAAGGGGCATTGAAGCTCAAGGAAATCAGCTACATCCACGCCGAGGCCTACCCGGCGGGTGAGCTCAAGCATGGGCCGTTGGCGCTGATCGACGAAACCATGCCCGTGATCACCATCGCCCCGCAGAACGAACTTCTCGACAAGTTGAAGTCAAATATTGCGGAAGTCAGCGCGCGAGGTGCGGAGCTATTCGTCTTCGCTGACGAGCGTGCTGGTTTAACGTCCTCCGGCTTTACCCATGTCCTACCGGTGACCTCACATGTCGGGCGCATCAGCGCGCCGATCATCTTCAACATCCCTCTGCAGCTGCTGGCCTATCATGTCGCCGTGCTCAAGGGCACCGATGTTGATCAGCCACGCAACCTCGCCAAGTCGGTCACCGTGGAGTAATGCTGTGAGCGTGGTAGCACCCGAAAAAATGGTCCCTCTGCCGGCAGACAAAGATGTTCGTCTCGCCGTGGTCGGTCTTGGTTACGTGGGGCTGCCGTTGGCCGTCGCCTTTGCCCATCGCCAATCCGTCATCGGGTTCGATATCGACGCTCAGCGTATCGAGGAGCTTTCGCGGGGTTACGACCATACGATGGAGGTCGAGAGCGATGAGCTCGGCGTGGTGAGCGTCAACTTGACGTTCACCGACCAAATCGAACACCTGGTCGACGCGAACGTTTACGTCGTTACGGTCCCGACGCCGATCGACAAGTACAAGCGTCCGGATCTGTCGCCCCTCCTGTCGGCGTCCCGGACAGTCGGACAAGTGCTGGCCCCCGGCGATGTGGTGATCTACGAATCGACCGTGTATCCCGGTGCGACCGAGGAGGACTGTGTCCCGGTACTTGAGCAGGTGAGCGGACTGACGCTCAACCAGGACTTCTCCGTCGGCTACAGCCCGGAGCGGATCAACCCCGGCGACAAGGAACACCGGGTGGCCGACATCAGGAAGGTCACCTCCGGTTCGACCCCCGAAGCGGCCGCGTTCATCGACGCGCTCTACAACCGCGTCATCCGGGCAGGTACGCACCTGGCGCCGGCGATCCGCGTGGCCGAGGCCGCCAAGGTGATCGAGAACACCCAGCGGGACGTGAATATCGCCCTGGTGAACGAACTGGCGATGCTGTTCAACAAGATGGGCATCGACACCCAGGCCGTGCTCGACGCCGCTGCCACCAAGTGGAATTTCCTGCCGTTCAAGCCGGGGCTGGTCGGAGGCCACTGTATCGGGGTGGATCCGTACTACCTGACGCAAAAGGCTCAGGAGATGGGTTATCACCCTGAGATGATTCTTGCCGGCCGCCGCACCAACGATGGCATGGGCGAGTACGTCGCCGCCCAGGTGGTGCAGTTGATGACCAAGCATCGCCTGCAGGTGGTCGATTCCAAGGTCCTGATCCTGGGGCTGGCCTTCAAGGAGAACTGCCCGGATCTGCGCAACACGCGCGTTGTCGACGTCGTCCACCACCTCGAGCAGTACAACGTCGATGTCCACGTCCACGACCCATGGGTCGACGCAGCCGAGGCCCGGCATGAGTACGGCCTCGAGCTGGATCCGGCCCCGGCTCCGGGCACCTTCGACGCGGTCGTGGTCGCCGTGGCGCATGACCAGTTCAAGGCGCTGGGTGCGTCTGGAATCCGGCGAATGCTGCAGCCGGAAGGCGTGATCTACGACATCAAGCACATTCTTCCGCGTCCGGAGAGTGATGGCCGACTGTGAATATGACTGGGGTAACCAACCGTGACTCTTCGACCGCCGGGGCGCACATCGCCGTTCTCGTGTGTGTCTACCACCCTGAAGAGAGATATCTGCGGGAACAGTTGGACTCCATCCTGAACCAGACTCACGAGAATCTGTCGGTTTGGGTGTCCGATGACGGCGACGACCAGGCAACACGTGACGTTCTGACCGAGTACCAAGCTAAGTTTCCCGTCGGCAAGATCACGCTCGTCACCGGGCCCAGAAAAGGCTTTGCGGCTAATTTCCTGTCACTGGTTAGTCGTGACGAGATCGAGGCGGATTATTACGCCTTCAGCGATCAGGATGATATCTGGGAGCCGAAAAAACTCGAGCAGGCGCTCGCAAAGCTGCGGGGTGTGGCGCAATCTGGACCGGCGCTGTATGGTTCGCGCACTCGATTAATCGACGCGCGTGGCAGCGTTATCGGGCAATCGCCCTTGTTCATGCGGAAGCCCTCGTTTCGTAATGCGCTGGTGCAGAGTCTGGCCGGCGGCAACACCATGGTCTTCAACCATGCTGCCAAGGAACTCCTCTCTCGGGCCGGGATGCCCGATGTCGTCAGTCACGACTGGTGGGCATACTTGATGATCACGGGTGCCGGGGGACGTGTCATTTATGATCCGGTTTCGTGGATCCAGTACCGGCAGCACGGTAGCAACCTTATCGGCTCGAACGTGTCTATGTGGGCACGGTTCACTCGGGTGTGGTGGTTGTTCAGGAATCGTTTTCGGAACTGGAATGATGTGAACATCGCTGCTCTTGAGGATGCGCGCGATGCGTTGTCTCCAGAGAATCGGAAAATCCTTGAACTGTTTGTGCGGGCTAGGCAGAGCGCCCTGCCGCTCCGACTGATGTTGCTCAGGAAGACGGGCGTATACCGGCAAACGCTGGCGGGAAGCTTGGGGCTCTTGTTAGCCGCATTCACCAATAAACTCTGATATTTGATTTACTTTTATGACCATTCTTGTAACCGGCGGCGCCGGCTTTATCGGTAGCAACTTCGTTCTCGACTGGCTTGACGTTTCCGACGAGCCGATCATCAACCTCGATTTGCTGACGTACGCCGGCAACCGCCAGAACCTTGCCGCCCTGGAAGGTGATTCCCGTCACGTGTTCGTCCGTGGTGACATCGGCGATACGGAACTGGTGGCGCGACTGCTCGAGGAGCATCGTCCCCGGGCGGTGGTGAACTTCGCCGCCGAGAGCCACGTGGATCGCTCGATCCTCGGTCCCGAAGAATTCATCCAGACGAACATCGTCGGCACCTTCCGTCTGCTGGAGGCTGTCCGGGGCTACTGGAATGACCTGCCCGAAGGGGATCGCGAGGACTTCCGTTTCCTGCACGTCTCGACGGACGAGGTTTACGGCACGCTCTCGCCCGACGAGCCGGCGTTTACCGAGCAGCACCGATACGAGCCGAACAGTCCCTATTCGGCGTCCAAGGCGGCCTCCGATCATCTTGTTCGCTCGTACCTGCACACCTACGGGCTGCCGGTCCTGACCACCAACTGCTCGAACAACTACGGGCCGTACCATTTCCCGGAAAAGCTGATTCCGCTCGTCATCCACAACGCGCTGGCGGGCAAGGCGCTGCCGATCTATGGCGACGGTCAGCAGGTGCGCGACTGGCTTTACGTCAAGGATCACTGCTCGGCCATCCGCCGGGTGCTCCAGGACGGTCGTACGGGCGAGACCTACAACGTGGGCGGCTGGAACGAGAAGCCCAATCTGGAAGTGGTCGAGACCCTGTGCGCGATCCTGGACGAGCGCCAGCCGCGCGAGGACGGCCGCTCCTACGCCGAGCAGATCACCTTCGTCAAGGATCGCCCCGGCCATGATCGTCGTTATGCGATCGATGCCTCGAAGATCGAACGGGAACTGGGCTGGTGCCCCGAAGAGACCTTCGAGACCGGCATCCGCAAGACCGTCGACTGGTATCTCGACAACCAGGTGTGGGTCGAGAACGTGACTTCCGGTGCCTATCGAGACTGGGTGGAGGCGCAGTACGCATGACCACGCTTCTTTTCGGCAAGAACGGTCAGGTGGGCACGGAACTGCAGCGCACCCTGCTGCCGCACGGCCCGGTCGTCGCGAAGGGAAGCGAGTCCGTGGACCTGGCGCAGCGGAACGCCGTGAGCGAGTGTCTGGAAGCGGTGCGCCCCGATGTCATCGTCAACGCGGCGGCCTATACGGCCGTGGACAAGGCCGAGTCGGAAGAGGAGCTCGCCCGAGCGATCAACGCCGACGCGGTTCGCGCGATGGCTGATTACGCGGCGCGAAATGATGCGCTGCTGATCCACTACTCGACCGACTACGTGTTCGACGGCGACAAGGACGGGGCCTATCTGCCCGATGACTCGCCCAATCCGCAGAGTGCGTACGGCCGAACCAAGCTCGAGGGTGAGGAAGCGATCCTGGGAAGTGGCTGCAACCACCTGGTGTTCCGCACCAGCTGGGTGTATTCCGCAAATGGCCATAATTTCATCAAGACCATGCTGCGATTGGCCGCGGAGCGTGACGAACTCAAGGTCGTGGCTGATCAGGTCGGCGCGCCAACCTCCGCGGAGCTGATCGCGGACGTGACCTCGATCGCCCTTGCCGGTTACCGCAAGGGCCATCTGCCGATCGGGACCTACCACCTCACCGCCAACGGCGCGACCAGCTGGCATGGACTGGCATGTCGGGCCATCGACCGGGCGATCGACAACGGCCGGAAACTCAAGCTGCGCGGTGCTGACGTCCAGGCTATCGGCACGGACGACTTCCCGACGCCGGCGGCCCGGCCATCGAATTCGCGCATGGACTCGAGCAGCCTCGAACAGGCACTGTCGCTCGAGCTTCCCGACTGGACCATTCACGTCGATCGCATGATCGACCAGATCACCAAGGCAAACGCATCCTGATGAAGAGAAAAGGCATCATCCTCGCGGGCGGCTCTGGCACCCGGCTGCACCCGGCAACACTCTCCGTGAGCAAGCAGCTGCTACCCGTGTACGACAAGCCGATGATCTACTACCCGTTGAGCACACTCATGCTGGCGGGCATCCGTGACATCCTCATCATCTCGACGCCGCAGGACACGCCGCGCTTCGAGCAGTTGCTCGGCAACGGCGAGCAGTGGGGGCTGAACTTGCAGTATGCCGTTCAGCCGTCGCCGGACGGCTTGGCACAGGCTTTCGTCATCGGCGAGGAATTCATCGGCAACGACCCTTGCGCGCTGGTGCTCGGGGACAACATCTTCTACGGCCATCACTTCGACGAACTCCTTGGGAACGCAATGGGACGCAGGGATGGCGCCTCGGTGTTCGCCTACCACGTTCATGATCCCGAGCGATACGGCGTGGCCGAGTTCGACGCGGACGGCAAGGTGCTATCGCTCGAAGAAAAGCCGGAACAGCCGAAATCGAACTATGCCGTCACCGGTCTCTATTTCTACGACAACGACGTCGTCGACATGGCCAAGGATCTCAAGCCATCCGCGCGCGGCGAACTTGAGATCACGGACATCAATAGCGGTTACATGGAAGCCGGCAAGCTGAATGTCGAGATCATGGGACGAGGCTACGCTTGGCTCGACACCGGCACACACGAATCCTTGCTGGATGCCGGCCAGTTCATTGCCACGCTCGAGCAACGCCAGGGGCTCAAGGTCGCATGCCCGGAGGAGATTGCCTTCCGTGCAGGTTGGATCGGTGCTCAGCAACTGGAGGACCTGGCTCGTCCGCTACTTAAGAATGGTTACGGCCGCTACCTGCGGCAGGTGCTCAACGAAAAGGTGTTTTGATGAAGGCTACTCCGCTTGTCATCCCGGACGTCCTCCTCATCGAGCCTAAAGTATTTGGCGATGAGCGGGGGTTCTTTTTTGAAAGCTACAATAAAACCAATTTTGACGGTGCTGTGGGAAGGGCCGTTGACTTTGTGCAGGATAACCACTCTCGATCAGTTAAGGGTGTGCTCCGCGGGCTCCATTATCAGTTGCCACCAAAACAACAAGGAAAGCTCGTAAGGGTGGTCCACGGTGAAATCTTTGATGTGGCGGTGGATATACGTCAAGGGTCGCCCACGTTCGGTCAATGGGTTTCTCAAATACTCTCCGCCGATAATAAAAAACAGCTCTGGATTCCAGAAGGATTTGCGCATGGTTTTTTGACTTTGTCCGACACCGCAGAGGTGCTCTACAAAGCCACCAATTTTTATGCGCCTGATTTGGATCGGAGTATTGCATGGAACGAACCGGCCATCAATATCGACTGGCCTTCAGGCGTGGAGCCAATTCTGTCCGAAAAAGATAAGAAAGCTTGCCTTTTGAAGGATGCTGAGGTTTTGTAACCATGGAAACAGCTCCTGTAACACTGCGTGCCCTGATCGGGTCAGCTATTCGGCATCGTGCCCTTATATCTCAACTGACCAAACGCGACGTCGTCGGACGTTATCGTGGTTCAATGATTGGTCTGGGCTGGTCTTTTTTAAATCCCTTGCTTATGTTGGCTGTGTTTACATTCGTATTCTCGGTCGTGTTTGAAGCAAAATGGGGTGTCTCATTGCAGGGTGAGCAAGAAAGCACAGGTTTTTTTGCGATAGTATTGTTTATTGGATTGATCATTCACTCGTTCTTTTCTGAAATCCTGGTTCGCTCGCCAGCGCTAATCATACAAAACTCAAACTACGTTAAAAAAGTGATCTTTCCTTTGGACATCCTGCCGCTTACAGCGGTTCTGAGTGCGTTGTTTCATGCCGCAGTGAGTTTAGCTGTCTGGGCTATGGCCTACATAGCATTGGTTGGCGTTCCTGCATTTCATGTCTTGTACCTTCCTTTGGTCGTCTTGCCGCTGATCACTCTGTCGCTGGGTATCTCGTTTTTTCTGGCGTCGTTAGGCGTTTATTTAAGAGATATCGGTCAGACTATGGGTGTTGTTTCAACAGCGCTGCTCTTCCTTTCGCCGGTATTTTTCCCTATTGAGCAGCTGCCAGAGGCTTATAGGCCGTTCTTTTTAGCAAATCCGTTGACCTTTGTGATTCAAGAAGCCCGGCAAGTGCTCGTCTGGAAAAGTGCCCCGGATTTCATGGGCTTGGGTGTTTATATGTTGCTGGCATTAGGTGTTCTAGCGAGTGGCTACTTTTGGTTCCAGAAGACCAGAAAAGGGTTTGCTGATGTGCTCTGATATCGTCATTGATGTCCGCAATATCCAGAAACGTTACGAGATATTCGATCGCCCAAAAGACCGTCTTAAACAGATGGTTTTGCCCAGATTGTCTCGTATTTTTAGGCGGCCGCCTAGACAGTATTTCACTGAGTTCTGGGCGTTGCGCGATATAACGTTTTCTGTTCGCCGTGGCGACACGGTTGGAATTATTGGCCGTAATGGAAGTGGGAAATCTACGCTTTTACAAATCATCAGCGGGACCCTAAATCAGACCTCGGGAAAGGTGGCTGCGCGTGGTCGAGTCGCGGCCCTTTTGGAGCTCGGTTCGGGCTTCAACCCTGAGTTTACTGGAAGGGAGAACGTATACCTAAATGGCGCCCTCTACGGATTGTCTGAAGACGAAGTTGATCGACGATTTGCCGATATTGAACAATTTGCCGATATTGGCGATTTCATCGATCAACCCGTAAAAACATATTCCAGCGGTATGATGGTCCGTCTTGCTTTCGCGGTAATCGCGCATGTTGACGCTGACGTGCTTATCATCGATGAGGCTCTGTCAGTTGGTGACGCCATATTTACTCAGAAATGCATGCGGTTTATCAGGGAGTTTCAGGAAAACGGAACTCTTTTGTTTGTAAGTCATGATGCCGCCGCTATCCAAAACCTCTGCAGAACGGCTATTTGGCTGCACCAGGGCGAAGTGGTCCAACAGGGAAAAGCGAAAGAGGTTTCTGATGCGTATTTAGAGTTTTCCCTGCAAGAGATATATGGAGAGAAAGCTAAATTGAAGAGCGTCGCTCCGCACAAGGGACGTGATCTTAATTATTCGGTTGCGCGCCCCGCTCCCGGCGGGTTGAGTGCTGAGATGGAGGCTCCGACAGAAGCTTTTGTACCTGAGTATTCCAGCAAAGCTTCGTTTTCTGAGAATATAAGTTCGGCAAAGGGTTGGACCACCGAAGACGCTGAGATCAACAACGTCGAGTTCTTAGATCAAACTGGTGAATCTGCAACCGTACTCTCGGGTGGAGAGCGCGTTAGCTTAAGGATTTCAGTGTTTCTTCGACGTGAGTTCACGCGGCCTATTGTTGGGTTTCTAGTTAGAGATCGGTTGGGTCAGGATTTGTTCGGTGAGAATACGTTGCCTTTTACATCCTTTCATCCGGTTTCCGGGAATGAAGGGGATACCATTGAGGCCGAATTTGTTTTTCGACTACCTATGCTGCCCAACGGGCAATATGTGATTATGGCTTCCTTCGCGGAGGGTGATTTGCATAGTAATGTGCAACACCATTACTTGCATGACGCTGCAGTACTGACAGTCAGCTCCGAAAAAATACGTTGGGGTTTGGTCGGTATCGAGTTTGAAAATATTAGGTTGGCTTCGAAGAAATGACATCACTTAAACAGCTTTATAACCGGAAGCATGGCAAAGCGTCTGATAAGTGGGAGCTTTATCTAGATGAATATGATGTGCGCTTTCAAGATTTAAAAGGTCTGCCGATCAACCTTCTCGAGATCGGGGTTCAGAACGGGGGCTCGATAGAGCTATGGGGCGAATATTTTCCACATGCACATAAGTTGGTGGGTTGTGATATCAACCAAAAGTGTGCCTCGCTCCGGTTTGAGGACCCGCGTATAAATATTATTGTTGGCAACGCCAACGACCCCTTAAGTTTTAAGAAGATACGCGATTTATCCCCGGATTTCGATGTAATCATAGATGATGGTTCGCATAAGTCTAGTGACATTATCAAATCATTTTGGCTCTATTTCCCGTTGCTGAAAGAGGGCGGGGTTTATGCCATAGAAGATCTTCATTGCTCGTATTGGAGTGAGCTTGAGGGCGGGCTTTACGACCCGTTCTCGTCAATCAGTTTTCTGAAAAATTTGGTAGACGTCATTAACCAGGAGCATTGGGGTGTCTCTATATCGGCACGTGAGCACCTGGAACCGTTTGCGACGCGATATGATTTCGAAACTGATTTGGATGTTTTGAGGTCCATCCATTCAGTTGAATTTGTCAATTCGTTGTGTTTTATATATAAAAAACCGGCTTCTAAAAATGAGCTGGGTAAGCGGATCGTTGGTGGAGAAGATTACAGCGTTTGGGACGAGATTAGGCCGCTATCTGGGTCGCAAATCACAGTTCCGGGACAAGAAGGGAATCCGTATTCCGATCTAGCCCATCATCCGATCTTAGAAACACGCGAGTTATTAGAGCGGGCCGAGGACTTAAGTGGGAAGCTTGTCGCCCTTAGAGACGAGAAATTGAGGCTTGAGCAGGAAACAAGGAAGTTGTCGGAAGAATGTCTCGCGGAAATATATCGGACGCGAGCGATCGTAGACGGTATGAAATCTTCGACCAGCTGGCGGATAACTTCGCCACTGCGCTTTATTTCACGAGGCGGGCGGGTCTTGGTTCAAGATTTGCGGAACTTCCGTAAAAAGCCGTCCTATGTTTTAACTGAACTAAAGTCTTGGCTCAACCGGAATCCCAGAGTGAAGCAAAGGATTGTTGGTCTGCTCGCCAGTAACAGACTTGGTAGATTCGCACTAAAGAGCTTGAGGTCATCCCATGACGGCGTAGATGAGGGGTTGGTTGGCTCTTTGATAAATGATTACCCAAGTTGGTTGGAAACGTTTGATACGCCGACTAACGCAGAACTTTCTGAACTCGTTTCCTCTTTGGGTGAATCCAAATCTCTAACGATTTTAGTTTTTTTTGATGAACACGATGCCTCTTCCGCTGAGGCCATGGCGGAAGCGTTGTCCCGAGACGTTATGCGCGCTTGGCGAGCGTTTTTTATTTGCCGCTCCGGGTCGGTTGATGCTGTGCGAACTATTGAAGATGCAGCTGCCCTCGACGCCCGAATCGAGGCGGGGTGTGTCGAGAGTGAAATGCAGGGTGACGGCGCTGTAATTATTGAGTGCGGCGTATTGCTTAGACATCACTGTCTCGTGACTTTGGCGAACGTGCTGTTTTCCGATGATAATGTGTCCGTTGTCTACTCGGATGAGGATCGAGCACGTGAAGGCAACTTCTCCGACCCATGGCTAAAACCAGAATACTCACCTCTTCTCGCCTCGCAAGGTGTTTTGTTCGGACGAGTTTTTGGCGTCAACCCCCAAAAGTTTGAATTGACTGATCTTTGCAACTCTTACCTTGATGATGGGGTTTTGCCGAGTGAATGGATAACACATGAGATAACCCGAAGCAGTCATGTTGATATCGTCAGGGTTCCTTCGGTTTTGTTTCATGACGTCAAGGCCACGAAAAGTCCAAAACCAATAACTCATCCAGAACTCTCTGAACCCCCGAGGGTGTCGGTAATCATCCCAACCAAGGATCGCTGGGACTTGTTGGGACCGTGTATCGATAGCCTTGCAAAAAGCGAATGGCCAACGGAACGCCTCGAGATTATCGTTTTGGATAATGGGTCGTCCGAAGCGCATACCCTAAATTGTCTTGCGGAATACGAGCGCAAGGGAAAAATACGTGTCTTGAGGGATGAACGTGAATTTAACTGGGCCAGGCTGAACAACTTTGGTGCTTCGCAAGCACGCGGTGAGGTACTTGTTTTTCTAAACAATGATACCGAGTTGCTGGATCCGACCTGGCTAAACAAGTTGTCACGGTATGCGAAGTTGTCTCGTGTTGGTGCAGTGGGTTGCAAATTGGTATTCCCTGATCGAACAGTTCAACATGCGGGTGTTATCGCCGGTATTCAAGGGGTGGCAGGTCATGGAAACCTGTTTATACCTGAGCACGCGCCCGGGTATAGGGGCCTAGCAAACCTCACGCGGGAGGTGAGCGCGGTTACGGGTGCGTGTCTGGCGGTTGAGAAAGAAAAATTCGATCGTGTTGGGGGCTTCAATGAGCGATTTAAAGTGGCGTTCAACGATGTCGTGTTCTGTTTTGATTTGCTGGAAGAAGGCTTTGATAACGTTTATATTCCGGATGCCTTGTTTGTGCACTATGAGAGCAAATCAAGAGGTTATGATGACAGTCCGGAAAAAGTAGAACGCAATAGGTTGGCCGCGATCGAGACATGGAAAATTCATCCAAAGACGATGCGGGAAGATCCTTATTACTCCCCAAATCTATCTTTATATAGCCCATATGATCTGAGCTTTGCACCTAGGAGGCGTGCGCCTTGGAGACTCGCTCCGACGAGGAATGAAGACATTCGGGTCATGCTCCTGTCGTGTACACATGCAATAGGGCACGGGGTTCCGGCTGTTTTGTCTCTACAGGCTGAACATCTGGTGGAAAAGGGGTTTCGGGTCACGGTAGCAGGCCCAGCTTCAGAGAATGACTTTGAGTACCCCGGGTGCGAACGTGTCGTTACGTCGGACCCGATTGAAGCTGTCTGTCATGCCGCTAGGTTGGGAATCGATGTGCTGATTCCTCATACACCACCATTTTTCAATGTCGCACGTTGGTGTGGGAATTATCCGGTGGTTCTGGCGTATGATCATGGAGAGCCACCACCGGAATGGTTTTCTGACGTTGAGGAAAGACGAAGTTTGCTTGCCGAAAAAGATATGTCCTTGGCTATGGCGCACCGGGTTTTTGCGATCTCGCAAGCGATTTCCGACGAGAGCCGGACTCCAGTGGACGGCATCATTCCCGAGGGAAATACTCATCTGGGTCAGTGGGATGAGGCGGCAAAGGAACGACGTGCAAGCGCGCGGGCCCGTTTCGGTTGGGAAGGAAAGTTCGTCGTTTTGGACGTTTGTCGTTTCCATTATGGGGAAAGGGTTTATAAAGGTGTAGACAAGTTCGCGGAGCTATGCGAGTGGGTGAAAAGGCAGCTTGATCCACTGGAGGACAAAGTTTGTTTTGTTCTGGCTGGAAAGGGTGATGAAGCTGACGTGCGTGAAATGCAAGACCGGGGTTTGTCGGTCTTCCCGAATGTTTCCAATGAGGAAATGTTTGATTTGTATGCGGGTGCAGACGCCTATGTGAGTTTTTCTCGCTGGGAAGGGTTTAACCTCGGTATAGCGCAAGCTCTTGCCATGGGTCTTCCGACGGTTGGTTCAGACATACCGGCGCATAGGGCGTTTGGCATTTACACCACCGACCAGGTCGGGTTGGCTGGCGAATGGCTTCAGCGCCAAATTGAGAATCCTTCCGGCCGAAAACCGGTTCTTATGCCGTGGGAAGAATCACTCGACCTTTGGGTTGATGTGATCATGGATGCAGTTCGACCGGTAAAGAATGCTGATTGACTAAACGTGGGTGAGCAACTCCTATTGCTGCTCTGATAACGTGAGTGGAAGGTTTTATGCAACTAATTCCAGCTATCTTGTGCGGGGGGTCTGGGACCCGACTTTGGCCTGTGTCTCGCGAATTACATCCCAAACCCTTTATACGGTTGGCTGATGGTGAGAGCTTGTTGCAGAAATCCTACCTTCGTGGTGCGCAGATCCCTGGGGTGGCGGAAGTGCTGACCGTTACCAACCGGGAGCTGTTCTTCAAAACCGAAGATGAGTTCCGAGAGGTGGGGGCGCAGCTGGACCATGTTGTTGATAACAGCTTCATTTTGGAGCCATTCGGTCGCAACACGGCGGCTGCGGTTGCTGCCAGTTCGCTGCACATAGCGGAAAAATACAGCGATGATGCAGTTGTTCTGGTTTTGGCCGCTGACCACTTGATTGCGGACAGGGACGCTTTTGAGGCCGCCGTGGGTGAAGCCTGTGAACTGGCAGCAGAAGGGAGGTTGGTCACGTTCGGTATCAAGCCGGATGCGCCGGAAACGGGTTATGGGTACATCGAGGCGCAGGGCAGTAGGGTGCTTAGGTTTGTAGAGAAGCCTTCGCTAGAGAAGGCACGCGAGTACCTCGACGATGGGCGGTATCTGTGGAACTCCGGCATGTTTTGTTTTCGAGCCGGAACAATGATTCGGGAGCTCGACGAGCATGCGCCAAACGTGCTTTCGGCGGTGCGTGCGTGTTTGGAGGTGGCTCGAAAGGCTGAAGGGGATCACTTCAGCCAGGTGGAGCTTACTTCAGACTCATTCGACCCGGTTCCGGAAGATTCGATCGATTACGCGGTGATGGAAAAAACAAAGAATGCTTCCGTGGTTGCGTGTGATATTGGGTGGAGTGACATTGGCTCGTGGGCTGCACTTGGTGACCTGTCGCCGGCGGACGAGGAGAACAATCGCGTGGATGGGAATGCGTTGCTGCATGACACGCACAATTGTTACATCAAAAGCGACGAGCGGCTGGTCGGAGCGGTTGGGGTAGACAACCTCATCATCGTTGATACACCAGATGCACTATTGGTCGCGGATAAGCGCCGTGCTCAAGAGGTAAAAAAGCTGTATTCAGAGCTCAAAGAGGTGGGCCACGAGGCTCACCGTCTCCACCGCACGGTGCATCGCCCCTGGGGAACCTATACCGTTCTCGAGGAAGGGGAGCGCTTCAAGATCAAGCGAATTGTCGTCAAGCCCGGCGGCAACCTGAGCCTGCAGATGCATCATCACCGCAGCGAGCACTGGGTCGTGGTCAGTGGCATGGCGAGGGTCTTCAACGACGGAAAGGAACTGCTGCTCGGCGTCAACGAATCCACCTACATCTCAGCCGGTCACACCCATCGGTTGGAGAACCCGGGTGTCGTGGAGCTCGTGATGATCGAAGTCCAGAGCGGCGAATACTTGGGCGAGGACGATATCGTTCGTTTTGAAGACATTTACGGACGGTCCTGATATGTCCCTGAACTGCTTCAAGGCCTATGACATTCGCGGCCGGGTGCCCGAGGAACTTAACGACGATATCGCTTATGCGATTGGCCGAGCCTTCGCTAAGGAATTGGAACCTGGCAAAGTCATTGTGGGTAGGGATATCCGGCTTGAAAGCCCGGCCCTCGCCAATTCGCTGATGACCGGGCTGGTGGATTCTGGTGTTGACGTAACCGACATCGGGGTGTGTGGCACGGAAGAAGTATATTTCCAAACATTCCACAGAGAGGGTGAAGGCGTCGGTGGCGGCATCATGATTACCGCCAGTCATAATCCGAAGGGCTATAACGGCATGAAGTTGGTTCGTGCCGGTGCGCGTCCGATTTCTGGTGATACGGGGCTTCAGGCAGTCAAGGAGGCGGCGGAACGTCTCATTGCTAAGGGGTGGAACAAAGAGAGCGGTGCCGATCAAGCGGCTGGACAAACCATCACGGACGCTGATAAGTCGGCATACATTGAGCACCTGCTTTCATATGTCGACCTGAGCCAGCTCAAGCCCCTCAAGATTGTTGCAAACCCCGGTAATGGCGGTGCTGGGCCAGTGTTGCGATTGCTCGAAGAGAAGTTGCCGTTCGTTTTCGAGTTTGTTCAGGAAGAGCCAGACGGCAACTTCCCCAACGGTATCCCTAACCCCCTGCTTCCCGAGAACCGCGCTGCCACTGCTGACGCCGTGCGGCGCAGCGGTGCGGATATGGGTGTCGCCTGGGATGGTGATTTCGACCGATGTTTCCTGTTTGATGAAAACGGAGAATTCATCGAGGGCTACTACATCGTCGGTCTCTTGTCGGAAGCTTTCTTGCGCAAGCACCCTGGCGAGAAGATCGTTCATGACCCGCGGCTGACCTGGAACACCATCGACATGGTGGAACAGGCCGGCGGCGTTCCAATCCAGAGCAAGACGGGGCACGCCTTTATCAAGGAGCGCATGCGCATTGAAAATGCTGTTTATGGCGGCGAAATGAGTGCCCACCATTACTTCCGTGATTTCGCTTACTGCGATAGCGGAATGATCCCTTGGCTGCTGGTGGCCGAACTGATCGGTAAGGTCGGCCAGCCGCTGTCCGCTTTGGTGCAGGAGCGGGTGGCGGCGTATCCCTGCAGTGGTGAAATCAACTACCGGGTCAGGGATGTCTCTTCCACTCTTGAACGGATTTACTCGCATTTTGCAGAGCTTGAGCCAGAGGAAGATCGGACCGACGGTTTGAGTCTGGAGTTCGCGGAGTGGCGAATGAATCTGCGTGGCTCAAATACCGAACCACTGCTTCGGCTCAACGTCGAAGCTCGAGGTGACGCCGCCGAAGTTAAGCGCCGGGTCGCGGAAATCCAATCTCTGATCGAAGTGGAATAAGGCTCCATGTGCCCACGGATGTGTTGCGATATTTAAATTTCTTCCTTGGCCCGTTGCTGGCAATCGAGTCAGGGTGGACTCGACCTCGTCTCATACGCTGAGGTGATCCGGTGATGCTGGTGATTTTTCGTCCAGTGGAAGGCGTTTAGATACCCCGATGAGTCTGAAATCACGCTCGCAATATAAGCTGGAAACTAGCTCGACTCGGTCATTGAACCACCTTGGGGACGCAGTTGGTCGATTGGCCGTGACCGGAGCAAATGGATTTATCGGCAGCGCTCTCGTGCCCGCGTTGCGAGAGAGAAATGTGGACGTGGTGTCGCTCGTGCGGTGTGATGGGGGCGTCGGTGATCGCGAGCTGAGCGTGGGCGATATCGGTCCACTGACCAACTGGTCTGAGGCATTGTGCGGAGTTGACACCGTGATACACACGGCTGCGTTGGCGCATGGCCGAGGGCTTTCTTATGCAGAGCTTCTCGAAGTGAATGTCGAAGGGACACTGTGTCTCGCGCGACAGATGGTTGGTTGCGGCGCACGACGTCTGGTCTACCTGAGCTCCATCGGAGTGCTCGGGGCCGAAACGACCGGCGTGGCTTTTACCGAAACTGATCCACTCTCTCCTCACAATCCGTACGCACGGTCAAAGGCTGAAGCGGAAATCGCTTTACGTGAAGTGGCTAGGGCGACCGGCCTTGAAGTGGTGATCGTCCGCCCTCCACTGGTTCACGGCCCGGGCGCGCCAGGCAATTTTGGTCGGTTGCTTCGATGGATGGAGCGAGGGCTACCGATGCCCCTTGGCGCTGTCCAGGGAAATCGCCGGAGCCTTGTGGGGATAGAGAATCTGGTCGATTTCCTGGCGGTTTCCGCGGCGCACCCCGACGCGGCAGGGCAGACGTTCCACGTTGCCGATGCGGAGAGCGTTTCGACGGCGGACCTATTGCATCGGTTGGGAAATTTACTGGGTTCGCCAGCTCGGCTGTGGCCGGTTCCGCCACGCTTGCTCACCTGGTCAGCCCAGGTTTTCGGCAAACGGGAGATGGCGACACAGCTAACTCATTCGTTGGAAGTGGATATCAGCAAGGCCGCTCGGTTCCTTGGCTGGGAACCGCCGCTATCCATAGACGAGGGGTTGCGGCATGCTGTTGCTCCATTTAAAGACGCATAGTGGATAAAGTCGAACGGCATTCCGGAAATTTTATTGCCACCGGGAGGGCTATCCTGTTCGGTTATGCACGCATGAGGATCTTGTGATTCGGCTGATTGATCTCTTTTTCTCCATAGCTGGCCTGGTAATGGGGTTGCCGCTGCTGGCGCTCATTGCCGTTATCGGCTGGTTTGATACTGGCTCGCCCATTTTCCGGCAGGAGAGGGTGGGGCGGCATCGTCGGCCGTTCACCCTGGTCAAGTTTCGCACCATGAAGCCGGGCACGGCGTCGCGGGCGACCCACCTGACCAATGCATCGGCCATCACGCCGTTCGGCCGTTTCCTGCGTCGTAGCAAGCTCGACGAGCTGCCTCAGTTGTGGAACGTGCTCAAGGGGGAGATGAGTCTGGTTGGGCCGCGCCCGTGCCTGCCCACACAGGAGGAGCTGATCGCTGCGCGGGACGTGCGGAATGTTTTTGCCATGCGACCCGGCATTACGGGGCTTGCGCAGGTCCAGGGGGTCGATATGTCGGACCCCGAGCGGCTGGCCGAACTGGATCAGGAGATGATTCGCAGCCTTACGCTGCGCGACTATTTCCGTTACCTCTTCCTGACCGCGACCGGCAAGGGGGCGGGAGACCGGGTGCGTCCCTCCTCCTGATGTCGCGGCGGGTCCTGCCTGAAACAGGGCGCGCCGCGGTCTGACGTGGCAGACTATGTGCCAGCGGGGCGTCGGGAAGTCGCCGCCTTAACCACGACTACCAGCACGGAAGACCATCGATCAGTGCCTTTCACCGCGCGCATCAAGCACTTTCTTCGCGATCTGCCATCCGTCTACAAGCGGGGGCTGATGCTTGCGCTGGACCTGGGGTTGATCCCGTTTGCGCTCTGGGCGGCATTGTCGCTTCGTTACGGTGAACTCTTCACCGAGCTCGATCGCGCTGCACTGGTGTTCATCGGGCTGGCCTTCTTCACCGTACCGGTGTTCGTCAAGCTGGGACTCTACCGCGCGGTGATGCGCTACCTCGGCTGGCACGCCATCGAGCAGATCGCCATCGGTGTGCTGACCTCCACTGGCATCCTGCTGGCGATCATGTTTCTCTATCCCCAGGCCGGGTTGCCGCGCTCGACCTTCATCATCTTCGGGCTGGTGCTGTTCCTCTTGGTCGCCGGATCGCGGTTCGCGGCCCGGCGGCTGTTGGGCGTGATACCCGCCCGGGGAAAACGCGAGCGGGTGGCGGTGTACGGCGCTGGCGCCGGCGGTCGGCAGGTCGCCGAAATGCTGCACCAGGGCCCCGACTACGAGCCGGTCGCGTTCCTCGACGACGCGGCTGACCTGCAGGGCAGAGAGATCAACGGCCTGCGGGTGCTGTCACCGGACATCCGTGATCTGACCCCGCGCCTTCAACGCCTCGGTGTCGAGTCGATCCTGCTGTCGATTCCGTCGGCATCGGCGTCGGCTCGCCGGGCGATCCTGGCGCGGCTCGAGCCGCTTCCGTTCCACGTGCGCACGGTTCCGGCGATCAACGATATCCTCGCCGGCAAGGCGACGCTCGATCAGATCCAGGAAATCGATATCGAGGACCTGCTGGGGCGGGAACCGGTTGCCCCGGATGTCGAGCTGATGCACCGCTGCATTACCGGCAAGACGGTACTGGTGACCGGGGCGGGCGGCTCGATCGGCTCGGAATTGTGCCGGCAGGTGATCGCGCAGGGTGCCAGCTGTCTGATTCTGTTCGAGGTGTCGGAGTTCGCGCTCTACCGGATCGACCAGGAACTGCGCGCGCTGCCGAGCGTGGCGAACGGAGAGATAGAGGTGATCGCCGCGTTGGGTAGCGTGCTCGACGAGCGTCGCCTGGCCCGTCTGTTCGACCGTTTCGCGGTGAACACCGTCTATCACGCCGCGGCCTACAAGCACGTGCCGCTGGTCGAGCACAATCCGGTGGAGGGGCTCTCGAACAACGCGCTCGGCACCCTGATCACGGCACGACTCGCCGCCGCCTCGAGCGTCTCCCACTTCGTCCTGATCTCCACGGACAAGGCCGTTCGTCCCACCAACATCATGGGTGCGAGCAAGCGGCTCGCCGAGATGGCTTTGCAGGCGCTGCAGCCAGATTCGCCCGACACCATCTTCAGCATGGTGCGCTTCGGCAATGTGCTGGGGTCCAGCGGTTCGGTCGTGCCGCTGTTTCGCCGGCAGATTGCCGATGGCGGGCCGATCACGGTCACGCACCCGGACATTACCCGTTACTTCATGACCATCCCGGAGGCCGTCGAGCTGGTCATCCAGGCGGGCAGCATGGCGCAGGGCGGGGACGTGTTCGTGCTCGACATGGGCGAGCCGGTGAAGATCGATCACCTGGCTCGCCGCATGGTGCACCTCAGCGGACTCGAGGTGCGGGACGCGGAGCACCCGGACGGAGATATCGAGATCAGTTACACCGGCCTGCGTCCGGGCGAAAAGCTCTACGAGGAGTTGTTGATTGGTGAGGCGGTGAACGGAACCGAACACCCACGGATCATGCGCGCCAGTGAGGATTGCCTGACCTGGCGCGCCTTTGACAAGGCGATATCCCGCCTGCAACGCGACATGGAACGTTCCGATTTGCCGGCGGTTCGCGCACAGCTTGCCGAATTGGTCAGTGGGTACCAGCCGCACGCCCGCATCGAGGACCATTGTTGGAAAGAATGACGGTGGTGCGGAGGTTTGGAAATCGCGGCTAACGCCGCTCCTACCGCGATCGTTTCCGTAGGAGCGGCTTTAGCCGCGAAACCATGCCCAGAGTCATCCGAGCATGTCGCGCCTTTCAGGTGTTCCTGCGGGGATCTTGCACCAACGTGGGCGATGCCGGCCGTTTCACGAACTTTTCGGTTACGGGCCGGCTGGCGACCCTTCAAGCGATAGAATCCCGCCTTTTGCGACGGAATCGATTTACCCACATGTCATCTCTCTCTCACGTATTGGCCCGTTGGGATCGCCTCACGCTGACGATCGTTGGTCTGACCATCCTTACCTTCCTGGTCTTCCCCTTCGGCCGGTCGGCCAATGCGCCGTTGGCGATTCTGGCGCTGGTCGGGTTGTGGCTGTTGGCCACGCGTTGGCGCGAGGTTTGGGCGCAACCGGTGACGCGCTGGTTGCTGATCCTGGTGGCGGCCCTGTGGATTCCGCAATGGTTCGCCCTGCCCGGGGCGGTGAACTTCGAGCGGGCGTGGAGTGATGCGATCTATTACCCGTTGTTCGGGGTTGCGGCATTACCGGTTGTCTGGGCGGCGCTGCGGCATGACGTGTTGCCGGTGATTCTCTATTCGCTGCTGGCGATTGTGTTTGTCTGGGCGGTGGACGGCTTGTGGCAATTTGCCACTGGTACGAATGTTCTTGGCTATCCCTACCCCCGGCCACGTTTGTCTGGCCTGTTCGGCGAGAACCTGACGATGGGCGTGGTGATCGCGCACTTGCTGCCCTTGTTGCTCGAGGCGACCCGGCGGCTCATACAGCGCTGCGTGGCATGGGGGCTGGTCATCCTGCCCATCCTGGCGGTGATCATGCTGTCGGGTTCGCGATCGGCGATGTTGCTGATGCTGTTCGGACTGGTGCTCTACGGCGCGCTGGTGTTGTTGTTCTCCCGTCCGCGGTGGTATTGGATTGTCGGCGCAATCGCGGTGGTGTTTGTTGGGATGGCCGGCACCCTGGCGCTTTCCCCCGAGACGCGTGACCGCGTCGAGCGGGTGGGCAAGATTTTCGAGATGGACCGGGAGAGCTTCAACCAGGCGACGTCCAAGCGTGGCGATGTCTGGCTTTCCGGTTGGGAAGTGGCCAAGGATGATCCGTGGTTGGGCGTGGGCGTGCGCGGCTACGAGTTGGCGGCGGTGGAGCGGGGCTATACCGATCGTCCTTACATGCATCTGCACTTCTTCGCTCTCGATGTGCAGGTGAGCACGGGGCTGGTGGGGCTGCTCGCGTACCTGAGCGCCTATTTCGCCTTCCTGGTCGTGCTGTGGCGTGCCGGCGGGAATATGGCGGCCGGCGTTGGTGTGGTGGCCGTCGGGCTGGCCTTGCTGCCGATCAACACCCATTTCGGCTTCTACGCCTCCTACACGCTCGCGATCATCTGGCCGATCATCGGGTTGGCAGCCGCGCTGGTCGTAAGCCAATCAGTTGGAGAGAAGGCGTAGGAGCGCCTTCAGGCGCGAAATAGTCGGGTGGCAATGGGTTGGTTTCGCGGCTAAAGGCGCTCCTGCGGGGCGAGGCGGCGTTGTAGGAGCGCCTTTAGGCGCGAAATCACCCTGTTTCAGACCGGAGGTGTCTCGGCTGAAGCCGCTCCTACAATGTAGATGCGGCGGGTTCGGGGGTGTAAGCCAAGGATGGATTCGTTTCGCGGACATTCTGTTTTAGAACGAAGGAGGCAAGGATGCCTATTGACCAGATGCGCCATGGATGGCGTTTGCGTCATGGTCGTGTATCGATACCGGATCAGGTGTATTCGGTGACCCTCGTTACCCGTGGTCGTTGGCCGGGGCTGGCGGATCTATCGGTGGCGCGGCGAGTGATCGGTAGTTTACGTGAGATGGATGAAACGGGTCATTCGGAGACGTTGGCCTTTTGCCTGATGCCCGATCATCTGCACTGGTTGTTTCGACTAAGACACCGCGATGGCCTGTCTGGTGTGGTTGGACAGTTCAAGGGACGCAGCGCACGACGCATCCCGCTGTTGCGCTGGCAGCGGGGCTTCCACGATCATGCGGCTCGCGATGACGTGGACCTGCGGCGACTGGCTCGTTACATTGTTTCAAATCCCGTTCGTGCGGGTTTGGTCTGCCGGGTTGGTGATTATCCGTATTGGGACGCAGTTTGGTTGTGATTGGCCAGATCCGCCGTAGGAGCGCCTTCAGGCGCGAAATGCCCAGGAAACAAGGGTTGCGGTTTCGCGGCTGAAGCCGCTCCTACGCTGTGTTGGTGTTGCGTGTAGGAGCGCCTTCAGGCGCGAAAATCGGACAGCTGCCGCCGTGTTCACCAATCACCCACCGCCGAGCTCGGCTTTTCGGGCCGCTTTCCTCGCACCGAGGCCTTGGCCTGCTATCCTTCTCACACCTTTCGGTTCTCCGGCAATGAGCCGGGGGCATCCTTGTTTGAGCAACCAAGAAGGAGATCTTGATATGGCTTTTCAACTGCCTGATCTGCCGTATGGCTACGGTGACCTGGAGAAGTCCATCGACGCGCAGACGATGGAGCTGCACCACACCAAGCACCACAACACCTACGTCACCAAGCTGAACGACGCCATCAAGGACTCCGAGTGGGACGAGAAGTCCATCGACGAGATCATGGCGAACATCTCCAAGCTGCCGACCGCGGTACGCAACAACGGTGGCGGTCACTACAACCACGACCTGTTCTGGAAGCTGATGTCGCCGAACGGCGGTGGCAAGCCGAGCGGTGCGTTGGCCGATGACATCGCCTCGACCTTCGGCTCGTTCGACGACTTCGTCGAGAAGTTCAACAACGCCGCGCTGACCCGTTTCGGTTCCGGTTGGGCTTGGCTGATTGTCGACGGCAACGGCAAGCTGCAGGTCACCTCGACCCCGAACCAGGACAACCCGGTGATGGACATCGCCGAGGTGAAGGGCAGCCCGATCCTCGGCCTGGACGTGTGGGAGCACGCCTACTACCTGCGTTACCAGAACCGCCGTCCGGATTACGTCAACGCGTTCTGGGACGTGGTGAACTGGGACGAAGTGGTCAAGCGTTACAACGCGGCGAAGTAATCACCCGTTCGAGTCATTGAATTTGATGTAAAGCCGGGTCTTCGCCCGGCTTTTTTTCGTGATACCAATTAGGTTCTTCTGCGTAGCGGAGAAACGAATGAAGCCAGGTGACCTGGATCAAGTCTTGGTCTTGTGTATAAGTCTGCCCGAGGCGGTGGAGCGCCGGGCCTTGATGAAACGAGCGCTGGAACGGCTTCCGCTGGTGAGTGAGATGGTCGACGCGATCCGGGGTGTTGATCTCGATGCCCGATTGGCAATTGAGCAGGGGTATCGTCCCGGTTTGGTGCCTGGCGCCGGTGAATTGACCAGGAACGAGATCGCTTGCGTTTTGAGTCACCGCAAGGCACTGAAACGATTTATCGAGTCGGACAGGCGGTGGGGTGTCATTTTGGAAGATGACGCCGAGCTGGATGAAGCCTTTTCCGAAGTGCTCAGGGACGCGATTCGCGTCGCTGCATGTTTCGATTTGCTCAAGCTGGAAAACCGAACGAGGAAAGTATCGGGAGTGGTGGGCAGCGTCGGTGCCGGATATTCGCTGCACGTTCCGGCTCGTCCCGGTTTGGGGGCAACCGGGTTTTTGTATTCTCGAGCGGGCGCGAGCAAGGTGCTCCGATCACTCGAAACGTTCTCGGTAGGCTACGACACGCATCTTGGTCGATTGTGGCGTAACGGAGTTCGCATGCTGCAGGTATGGCCACCGATTGTCACGGAGAGAGCAGGGATGAGGTCCACCATTGGGCACGAGCGGAGTGACGGCCGAGTCGGTCGCAAGGAGATTCGGCGCCGTTGGGACCGCTTGATTTCCTCGCTCGGCCGGCGGGTTTTCCATACGTGGCTTTTTGTCGTGTGCCGTCGGTGTTTGTCTCGAATCGCAAAACGACGGCACTAAAAAAGCCGCCCGGTTGGGCGGCCTGTGTGGCGATCGGGTTCTACGCGTTGCTTAGAACTTGTAGGTGTAACCCACGGTCGCCTCGTACTGCTTCATCTTGATCTGCAGATCCTGCGACACGCCCGGCATACCGTTCTGTGCAGCCAGGTCGCTGAGGAACTGGTTCTCGCCCTTCACGTCGACTTCCGGTGCGTACATGAACGAACCGTGGATCTCGTGGTTCGAACCCATGGCGTAAGAGAAGCCCACGGTGTAGTGGTTCTCGACGACGCCCGGGGCAATGGTGTTGAACAGCGCGTCTTCGGAGCTGATCGGGTTGTCGCCATGGTTCCAGCCGGCACGAAGCTGCAGCTTCGGAGTGGCCTGCCATTGAACGCCAAGCTTGATCACGTCGACGTCATCCCAGCCGAAGCCGGCACCATCGGAACCACCCAGGCAGTTCGGGCCGGCAGCACCGGTGCTCATCCAGCTACCGAGACACTGGTTCAGGTAGGCAGTGGACGGATTGGAGATCGCCTTCACATCGCTGTATTCGATGCGCTGGTAGTCGGCGGTGACCGTAATGTCATCGGTCAGATCCGCGGCGAGGCCAACGGTCCAGGTGGCCGGGATGTCGAAGTCGCCACCCTCGGCGAACAGGCCCGAGTACTTGTCGAACTCGTCCATCTCGATCTTGGACTGATAGCTGGCGGCGAGACTGATGCGGTCGGTGGCCTTGAAGGTAACACCGAGTTTGCCGCCATAGCCCCAGGCGGAATCATGGCCTTGGCCGGTCATGTTTTGCGGAGCGACCGAGAACGGCGGCAGACCGGTAGCCTGAGCGACCGGACCGGTGCCGTTGAAGTTGGCCAGACCCTTGGCGCTGAAGGATTGGCGGGCGATGACTGCGCTGACACCTACCGACAGGCGATCGTCCATCAATTCACGGGCGTAGGTCGGGGTGATGAAGAGCTGCTTGAGGTCTACGCCAGCCTCGCCGTCACCGTACGGGCCGTCAGCGGGTACGCCCGGGAAGCCAAGGTAGTTGCCGGAGTCGGCCGGATAGTCGGTGTTCATGCCGCCGCTGCCATACATGGCCAGGCCGACCGAATCGCGCTCCGTCAGGGCGTAGGTGAACGCCAAGCCCGGGATGAAGAAGCCTTCACGATCACTGTCACCGGAACCAGAAACGCTGCCCATCGGGTTGGTGGTGGTGTAGTCGTAACCCCGAATCGGCTTGAAGTAAGCGAGTTCACCGGTGATTTGATTGTCCACGTCGGTGATGCCGGCCGGGTTCGTGGCGATGATCATGGCGCTGTTGTTGGCGAATGCCACGCCGCTGCCGCCCATGCCTTTGCTCTTCACACCGAAGCCGTGCGAGAAGTAGCCGTTGGTGGCCTGTGCGGTGCCGGTCGCCAGTACGGCGCCGGTTACGGCTGCTGCCAGTAGGGTCCTTTTGAAGGTCATTCCTCTTTCCTCTCCTGTCGTCAATTCCATTGCCTGAAATTGTTGTTATCAAATCCTTGTCGCCGACATCACTGTCGGCATGCAGAGCACGTTGATCGGGTCCGGCTTTCCTTGCCGATGTTGTCCTTGAGGCCGTCTGCAGCGACCCGCCCGGATCAGTGACGGGAGTCAACGTATCAGAAATCGGTAATTTGCCCATTCAAAAACATTAAGTGTTGATTAAATTTTCCTACCGATTCTTATGAGGCGGGTTTCTAATATTAGGGAGAGCTGATATGCCTAGCGGGGTGCTTTCACCTAACTTCATGAAAACCCGGCGTTGTCCACCATTTGTCGTCATTGTCGGTATGCGGTGGGCAGGTGATTTTTGATCTTCAAGGATGGGGCGGCAAGGAACTTGAGGTGTTGTTTTTAGGACTTAGAGTTGGGTTAAGAGCGTTGTTATTCGACTTCCGGCATCGATGTCACCGTTGGTCGGCATCATCGTTGTCGTTCGTAATTCCCTGCTTTGGTTCGGGTTATTCCGTTGGCGCTTCGTGGGTGTGGGCGTGGACAGTACAAGCTGAACGTAAAGCGCGCGGCATGATCGTGACCCGTTTGGCTGCGTTTGTACTACCCACTTTGTCCGTGACGCGCGCCGGGTCGCCGATTTGGGCGCATTGCTCGGCGCATTCCGCTACGGTTGAAGGTGAAGACCTGTGCCATGCGAGGAGGGGCGATGAAGTTACTGACGTATTCGTTGGATGGATCTACCCGAGTGGGTGTCTGGCTCGATAGCGCATCGATCGTGGAGTTGTCGGCTGTTGCCGACGCGTTTCCTGGTTCGATGCTGGGGTTGATCCGGGAATGGGATGCCTGGCGGGATCGCCTGCCCGAGATGATCGAGCGAGCCCCGCGGCGCGCGTTGACGGACGTGCGTATCGAGGCGCCGATCGCCAACCCGCCGCGCGACATTCTGTGTGTGGGGAAGAACTACGCCGATCACGTCAACGAGGTGAAGGCCCTGGGTTACGGGTCGATCCCGAGCCATCCAATCGTCTTCTCGAAGGCAACGACCACCATCAATCGCCCCGATGGCTTGGTCGATATTTCGGCCGACCCGACGGAAACCACCGACTACGAGGGCGAACTGGCGGTCATCATCGGCAAGGGCGGTCGCTATATCGACGAGCGCGATGCCCGAGATCACGTGTTCGGCTACACCCTGATCAATGATGTCTCCTCGCGTGACCTTCAGGGGCGTCACGTGCAGTGGTTCCTGGGCAAGAGCATCGATGGGTATGCGCCCATGGGGCCGGTGGTCGTGACCGAGGAGTCGGCCGGGAATGTCCGCGACTGGCGCCTGCAGACGCGGGTGAACGGTGAGCTGCGACAGGATGCGTCGATTGGCCAGATGATCTTCTCGGTGCCAGAGATCATCGCGACCATTTCCCGATACGTGACCCTGATGCCCGGCGACATCATTGCCACCGGCACGCCCTCAGGTGTCGGCGCGGGGCACGAGCCGCCGGTCTACCTCAAGCCTGGTGACGAGGTGGTGGTCAGTTGCGATGCGATCGGGGAGTTGCGGTCGCGGTTTGTTTGATTCGCGGCCAGCGGTAGTTCGGTATTGCTTGGTTTCGCGCCTGAAGGCGCTCCTACGGTGGACGAGCGGGTAGGAGCGCCTTCAGGCGCGAAATGCTTTCCGATGGACCGTACGCACTCACGCGCCGGGGTTGGCTCAAAGATCGATGAACTCCCCCTGTTCCGGCATCAGCACCCTCGTGCCGTGCAGTGCCTCGGCAAACGACTCCATCGCTTTTTCTTCACCGTGGACCAGGATGGTGCGGTCGGGCTTGATCGCGCCGTGCCAGGCGAGTAGCTCGTCTCGGTCGGCGTGCGCGGAGAAGCCGTTGATGGTGTAGATGTGGGCGTTGACGGGGATGTCGTCGCCGAACAGGCGCACCTGGGGCTTCTTGTCTTCCTGCTTGCTGCTGTCGATGATGCGGCGGGCGAGGGTGCCGGGTGCCGCGAAGCCGACGAAGATCACGCTCGCCTCGCGCTTCCAGAGGTTGTGGCGCAGGTGGTGGCGCACGCGCCCGCCAGTGCACATGCCGGAGCCTGCCATGATTACCGCGCCGCCGGACAGCCGGTTGAGTGCCATCGAGTCGGCCGTCTCGCGGGTGAAATGGACCCCCGGGAGCCAGAACGGATCGATGTCCCTCTCGAAAAGCGCCCGCGCCTCCTCGTCGTAGCAGTCCGGGTGATGCCGGAAGATCTCGGTGGCGGAAATGGCCATCGGCGAGTCGAGGAATACCTGCAGGGTTCTCGGCAGGGCGCCGGACTCGACGCCTTCCCGTAGGTGGTAGAGCAGTTCCTGGGCGCGTTCGAGCGCGAAGGTGGGGATGATGACATTGCCGCCACGGGCCATGGCCTCGTTGATTGCCGCGTAGAACTCCTCGATCGACGGGGCCAGTGGCTTGTGGTCGCGGTCGCCGTAGGTGGTCTCCATGACCACGGTTTCCGCCCGGGGTGGCACGTGGGGGTCGCGCAGCATCGGTCGGTCGCTGCTGCCGATGTCGCCGGAAAAGATGATCGCCTTTTCCTGCTCGCCGTCGCGGTAGGTCAGGCGGATACTGGCTGAACCTAGGATATGCCCGGCGTCATAGAAGGTGGCGGTCACGCCGGGGGATAGCTCCAGTCGCTGTTCGTAGCGTGCCCGGCGACCGAACAGGTCCATCGCGTTGAGCGCATCGAGCTCGCCGTACAGGGGCGCATCGGCCCTCTTACCGCGTCGCTTGGCCTTGCGGGCGTTGCGTTCCGCCTCTTCCTCCTGCAGGTGGGCGGCATCGAGCAGGATGACGCGGGCGAGCTCGCGCGTGGCCGGCGTGGCGATGATCTCGCCGGTGAAGCCGCGCTTGACCAGCAACGGGATGCGCCCGCAGTGGTCGAGGTGCGCATGGGTCAGGAGCAGGAGGTCGATCTCGCGTGGGTCGAAGCCGAACTCCGCGGCGTTCTCCTCGTCGATCTCCCGGCCGCCCTGGAAGAGTCCGCAATCGACCAGCACCTTGAGCCCGTCGAGTTCGAGTAGATGACAGGAGCCGGTGACGCCCCGGTTCGCTCCGTGAAAGGACAGTCGCATCATGTGAGTTCTCCCTTGCCGCCGAATTGGCACTCGTCCTTATTCAAGCATGACCCGGCGGCGAGCGCGCGAAAGAAAGCAAAACCGGGGGTAATGGAGGCGTGCCGAAAACGAAAAAGGCGACACCCGTGGATGTCGCCCAAATCGTCAGATCGTTTCTGGTGCCGAGGGTCGGACTCGAACCGACACGGTATCTCTACCGGCGGATTTTGAATCCGCTGCGTCTACCAATTCCGCCACCCCGGCAAGGCAGCGAAAGGTAGCGCAACTGTGGTACAAAGGCAAGCCGTCGGGCGGCGTGCCAGCGCCGCTCGCGAGCCGTGAGCACCCGTTTTCGGCGTGACGAATCGAGAAAGGACGACAGACCTGATGTGGACCCTGGGTGACGTATTCATTTTGATCCTGGTGCTGGCGGCCGTTGGCCTCTGGGTGCAGCACGATCGCTTTCGCCGTCGGGCGTTGTCGCTGGCCCGGCAGGCGACCGACAAGGCCGACGTGCAGTTGCTTGACCAGAGCGTGAGCCTGCGTCGCGTGGGGCTGGGTCGGGACGATCGCGGTTGGCCGCTGATCACGCGTCGTTTCGGTTTCGATTTCTCCCGCAGCGGGTTCGACCGGTACCGGGGGCACGTGGACTTTCGCGGCCAGCACGTCAGCGAGGTGGAACTCGACTTGGGCGATCCGCACTGGCGTCACGAAAAGAACTGAGTATGGCCCTGAGTGAACTGGATCAACGCCGCATCGAGAAGCAGGTCGGCGAGTTCGTCGAGGCGCGTCGTCCGCCGGCGGACATTCGCCCGCAGATCGACATCGGCTACCGGCTGGACAACCAGGCCGTCGAGTTGTTCGAGCGGCGCCGGTCGATGCGCGGGCATCGGATCGAGGAGGAGTTCGCCCGGCTGGTCTACGTGAAGTCGCGTGACGTCTGGAAGCTGTACTGGAAGCGTGCCGATTTGCGATGGCAGCGGTACACCCCGTTTCCGGAGTCGACGCGGCTGGACGTGCTGCTCCAGGAAATCGACGAGGATCCCAACGCCTGTTTTTTCGGCTGAGGCGTGAGCTTTCCGCGTCAGTAGGAGCGCCTTGAGGCGCGAAATGCTGAGGTGAAATCCACTCTGGTTTCGCGGCTAAAGCCGCTCCTACGGTTCTTCCGGATGAATCGTGACGACCGAGACGCAAAATGGCCGCCCCGAGGGCGGCCATTTTTTATCGATGGTCGAATGGTTTATCGACGGTCGAAATTACGACGCGGCGGGCGTCCCTTGCCGGGGTGACCACCCGGGCCACCCGGACGCGGCCGGCGACGCGGTCGGCCAGCAGGTGCCGGGCCGATCGCCTGCAGGCCGAGCTTGATGCCGAACAGGTGGATGTTGCTCATCTGCTGGACCAGGCGGTCGGGCATGCCGGCGGGCAGGTCGACGAAGCTGTGATCCGGCTCGATCTCGATCGCGCCGATCTGCTTGCCGTTGATGCCACCCTCGTTGGTCAACGCGCCGACGATGTTGCCCGGCGTGACGCCGTGCTCGCGACCGACGTTGATGCGGTAACGGATCTTGTCGGAATCGTCGCGCGGGCCGCGGTCGCCACGGTCCTGCATGGCCGGCGGCGGAGCCATTTCCTTGATCTGCTCGGCGAGGACCGGACGGTCCTTCTGCAGCAGGAAGGCCAGCGCGGCAGCCACCTCGGCCATCTCGATGTCGTGCTCGTTCTGGTAGTCGTTGAGCATCTCGACGAACGGGGTCAGGTCCTCGGCTTCACGCACCGCGGTGATCTGGTCCTTGAGCTGCGCACTGCGCTTGCTGGCGATGTCGGTCGCGCTCGGCAGGCGCATCTGCTCGATCGGCTGGCGCGTGGCGCGCTCGATCGCCTTGAGCATGCGCTTCTCGCGCGGGGTGACGAACAGGATCGCCTCGCCCGAGCGCCCGGCGCGGCCGGTCCGGCCGATGCGGTGGACGTAGGCCTCGGTGTCGTAGGGGATGTCGTAATTGATGACGTGACTGATGCGCGGCACGTCGAGGCCCCGTGCGGCCACGTCGGTGGCCACGACCAGGTCGATCTGGCCGTTCTTGAGCTTCTCGATGGTCTTCTCGCGCTCGGCCTGGCCCATCTCGCCGGAGAGGGCGGCGGCGCTGTAGCCACGGGCGGCCAGACGCTCGGCGAGCTCGTTGGTGGCCTGGCGGGTGCGCACGAAGATGATGCCGGCATCGAAGTCCTCGACCTCGAGGATGCGGGTCAGCGCGTCGGGCTTGTGCATGCCCGAGACCGGCCAGAAGCGCTGGCGGATCGCCGAGACGGTGCTGGTGGTCGCCTTGATCTTGATTTCCAGCGGATCACGCAGGTGGCGCTGGGCGATACGACGGATCGGCTCGGGCATGGTGGCCGAGAACAGCGCCACCTGGCGCTCCGGCGGCACCTCGCCGAGGATCGCGTCGACGTCGTCGATAAAGCCCATGCGCAGCATCTCGTCGGCCTCGTCGAGGACGACCATGCGGATCTGGTCGAAGCGCAGCGTGCCGCGACGCAGGTGATCCTGGATGCGGCCCGGGGTACCCACGACCACGTGTACGCCACGGTCGAGCAGCTTGCGCTGCTGGAACATCGCCTGGCCGCCGTAGATCGGCGCGATGTGGAAGTCGGGCATGTGACGGGCGTAGTTGGCCATCGCCTCGGCGACCTGGATGGCCAGCTCGCGGGTCGGGGCCAGTACCAGCATCTGCGGGGCACGGATCGAGGTGTCGATGCGGCTCAACAGCGGCAGCGAGAACGCGGCGGTCTTGCCGGTGCCGGTCTGGGCCATGCCGATCAGGTCACGGCCTTCCAACAACGGCGGGATGCTCTGTGCCTGGATCGGGGAGGGGGTTTCGTAGCCGACGTCTTCGATGGCTTGCTGGATGGCAGAGTTCAAATCGAGATCGGCAAAGCGGACCGAGGGTTGCTCGGCAGCAGGGGAATCGGACATGGATTTCTCAACAACAGGCGGCGGGGTGCCGCGGGGACAGGCGACGGGCGCGGGGCCCTGACAACGCAAACACCTAGTAGAACAGGCATTTTGAAGGCGGGCTCGTGGCTCGGCGGAAATTCAGGAGGCGGAGTATAGCGGTAACGAGCGGTTTTGTCGCGGAGCACCTCGAAAAACCTATTGCGCCACCCGATTGCGGCGTCGCGTGCTCACTCGCTCCTCGTCTATCCCGATGATATGTCTCGTCGCTCGTTCCGCGGCTCCTTGCACTCGGGCGGCTCATCACGGTTTTTCGAGGTGCCCGTGACTTTTCGTGCGGTGGTCGAGGTGACGGGCCGGTACAAACACGAAGGGCGCGAGCCGGTTGCCCGGTCTCGCGCCCCTGGATGGCTCGAGGAGCGTGAGTGATTACTCGCCCTGGTCCTCGTCGGCCTTTGCCTGCTCGGCCTTGGCGACCGCCTCCTCGAACAGCGGCTTCAATTCGCCGCGCTCGTACATCTCGATGGTGATGTCCGCGCCGCCGATCAGCTCGCCGTTGACGTAGACCTGCGGGAAGGTCGGCCAGTCCTGGTAGCTCGGCAGGGCCTGCATGATTTCCGGGTCGGCCATGACGTTGACGTAGCCGAACGGCACGCCGCAGCCCTTCATCGCCTCGGCGGTGCGGCTGGAAAAGCCGCAGGTCGGGAATTGCGGGGTGCCCTTCATGAAGATCAGGATCGGGTTTTCTTTGACGAACTGGTCGATGCGCTCAAGAGCATCCATGGTGATGGTCTCCCGTTGAAATCGGTGTTGGCGTGGGCCTCGCGACCGGCGAGCGCCCCAGATGGTTTTATATGGGACCAAATTCGTACCGATTTGGCAAGGGCGGGGGTGCAGGCATGTGGTGGAATGCGCCGGGGTGAGTCGGCCTGACGGTCGACGTTGGACTGAAGTCCAACCTACGGGACGGTGTGCTGGTTGGTGCCGATGATCGCGGGGGTAGGAAGAGATCAGTCTTCGTAGTGGCGCGCCATCACCTGGTTGCGACCGGCCTGCTTGGCGCTGTAGAGGGCCCCGTCGGCGGCGCTGATGATTTCCTGCGGGGTGATGTGTTCGGGATAACCCGCCACCCCGGCGCTGAACTGGCAGTGGATGGTGTCGCCGGCCTCGGTCGTGACGGCGATCTCCGCGAACTGCTCGCGCAGTCGGTCGATCAGTTCCACGGCGGCATCGATCTCGGTGGCCGGCAGGACCACCATGAATTCCTCGCCGCCGTAGCGTCCCACCCCGTCGTACTTGCGCAGGCGGGTGTTGAGCAGGGTCGAGAGTCGACGGATCACGCGGTCGCCGCTGGGGTGGCCGTGGGTGTCGTTGATGTGCTTGAACTTGTCGATGTCGATCATGACCACCGACAGCGGTTGTTCCTGGCGGATGGCGCGGTCGAGCTCGCTGTCGACCAGCGAGGTGATCGCGCGGTGGTTCAACAATCCGGTGAGCGAGTCGGTGCGCCGTTCGGCACGCGCCTGGCGATAGCGCTGCGCCCGGTAGCGCACCATGCGGATCAGATCGTCGCCGGCGATGGACTTGTTGAGGAAATCGTCGCCGCCCTTGAGCTTGGCCTCGAGCCGGTGCTGGTCGCGCTCCTCGGTGGACATGAACAGGATGGGTACGTCCGAGAGCTGCGGGTGCTCGCGGAAGATGCGGGCGAGGTCCACGCCGTCCATCTCTGGCATGTAGAGATCGAGCAGGATCACGTCGGGTTGCTCGGCGATGGCGGTGTCGAATGCGGCCTGGGGGCGGGTCTCGAACAGGAGCCGCACGTTGGCACGCGCGAACTGCTTGCGCCAGTACATGCCCGCGGTGGCCATGTCGTCGACCAGCAGCACGGTGATCTGCTCGTCGTCGCACTCGTAGGCGCGCGCGCCGGTGAGCAGGGTGTTGAGACGCGCGGAGTCGATCGGGTAGGTAATCACGTGGTCGATGCCGGCACGCACGGCGGCCGCACGAATGGCGAAGTCGTCGCGCTGACTGATCATCAGCGACTGGGCGCAGGCGGACATGCGCTTTTTCAGCTCGGCCAGCTGGGTGAATTCGCGCTCGTGATCGGCCGTGTCCCGTGCGAGGTAGATCAGCAGCCCGGTGTGCTCGAGCAACGCCGGATCCGGGTTCTCCAGGTGGATCGGGTGGGCGCCGAAGCCGCTGCGTCGCAGCGAGTCTTCCAGCAACTCCGGCAGCTCGGTGCTGCCCGTGTAGAGGGCGATGGCCTCGGGGGTGTCGTCCTGGGTTTTCTGCAGGTGCTGGACCAGGCGGTCGAAGTAGCGAATCAGACGATTGAGGCGGGACAGGTCCGCCGAGCCCTGCGCGTGTTCGCGGTCGATTTCCTGGTCGATGCGGTTGAGCACGCCCAGCAGGACGCGGAGCTTCTCTTGACGCGCGCGCTGGATCAGGCAGCGGACCTGGTTCTGCAGGTCGGCCAGCCGGGTGGCCCGTCGGGCGGTGGGGTCGTCGACGGTGGCGCGCAGCGAGGCGGCCGCCATGGGCCAGCCGCGCGGCCCCGTGTCCCAGTCGGGCAGGTCGATCGGCTCGGGCTCGGTCACGGCGTCGTCAGGCATGGGGCTCGGTCCATTGAGTCAGTGGGGCTGATTCAGTTCAGCGTTTCCTGATATTGACTCTAACGCAATCCAACGGCGGTCTGTACCGCCGTGATTTGATTGCCCATAAAGCTGGATAGTGAGGCAATCGATTGGCGTAAAGGTTCCCTGAGTCTCCCTTTAACCCGTGCCTAAATCCCCTGTTCCTGCAGCCAGAGTTCGAAGACCGCGAGATGCCAGATCTTCGCCCCCTGCAGGCGGGTGAAATGGCGGTCGGGCTCGGCGAGCAGCTTCTCGACGTAGGCCGGCTCGAACAGGCCGCGGGCGCGTGCGGTGTCCGAGGTGAGGATCTCGCGCATGAACTCGAGGAACGGGCCGCGCACGAACTTCAGTGCCGGGACCGGGAAGTAGCCCTTGGGGCGGTCGATCACCGCATCCGGGATCCGCCCGCGGGCGATGCGCTTGAGGATGCCCTTGCCGCCCTGGGCGAGCTTGTATTCGGCCGGCACGCGCATGGCCGCCTCGACCAGGCCGGTGTCGAGGAAGGGTACGCGCGCCTCCAGCCCCCAGGCCATGGTCATGTTGTCGACCCGCTTGACCGGGTCGTCGACGATAAGCGTGCTGGCATCGAAACCCAGCACGCGGTTGGCGAACGAGCCGCGGCCGGCGCCGGCCAGTCCCTGCTTCACCAACTCGCTGGTGGCATCCGGGCCGCGGAAGCGCTGGGTGACCATCGCCATCAGCTCCTCGTGGCTGCGGTCGAAGTAGTACGGCGCGAAGCGCTCGAGGTCCGAGCCTTCCGTTTCCGCCATCTTCGGGTACCAGAAATAGCCCCCGAAGACCTCGTCGGCACCCTGGCCGGAGAGCACCACCTTCACCTCGCGGGCGACCTGTTCGGAGAGCAGGTAGAAGGCGACCGCGTCCTGACCGAACATCGGTTCGTTCATCTCGCGCACCGCCTCGGGCAGGCGGGTGAGCACCTGCTCGTTGGGCACGTGGAAGCGGAAGTGTTCGGTCTGGTAGCGCTCGGCGACCGGGTCGGCGTACTCGAACTCGCTGCCTTTCTCTTCCGGCTGGTCCTCGAAGCCGATGGTGAAGGTCTTCGGGGTGACGCCCGCCTCGTGGGCCAGCGCGACGATCAGCGAGGAATCCAGACCGCCGGAGAGCAGTACGCCGACCGGTACGTCACTGATGGTCAGGCGCTTTCGCACCGCATCCAGCAGACGCTCGTGGATGAGATCGGGCCACTCGTCGGCCGGGACGTCGTGGTCCTCGGCGGTATCGATGGCCCAGTAGCGGTTCAGCGTCCGGTTGCCGTTGCGATCGACGCGCATCCAGTGGCCGGGCGGCAGCTTGTTCACGCCGCGGAAGATGGTGCGCGGCGCCGGGACGACCGCGTGCAGGGTGAACTGGTGGTGCAGGGCGGTGGGATCGAAATCGGTGTCGACGTTGCCCGCGGCCAGCAGGGCCGGGATGCTCGAGGCAAAGCGCAGCGGGCCGTCACCGACGGTGTGGTAGAGCGGCTTGATGCCCTGACGGTCGCGGAACAAGAACAGCGATTCGTCGCGCATGTCCCAGATCGCGAAGGCGAACATGCCGTCGAGGCGCGAGACGCCGTCCGGGCCCCACTCGCGGAAGGCGGCAAGGATCACCTCGGTGTCGCCGGTGGAGGCGAAACGATGCCCGAGCGACTGCAGTTCCTCGCGCAGTTGCGGGTGGTTGTAGATGGTGCCGTTGAAGACGATCGCCAACCCACGCTCGCGATCGATCATCGGCTGGTGGCCGTGGAAGGACAGATCCAGGATCGACAGGCGCCGGTGACCGAAGGCCAGCGGCCCGTCGGAGAAGCTGCCCTCGTGGTCCGGCCCCCGCCGTTCCAGTCGGCTCATCATCCGCCGTACCGCGGTCAGGTTGCCGTCACGTCCGCCGGTTTCCAGCCATCCGCAAATGCCACACATCGTTTCGCTCGCCTGTCGTCTGATCGTTGTCGGGATCGAGAGTCTAGCGCACGGCACCGGCCTACAGGCCGATGATGCCGTACTCGGTCAGGGTGGACTCCCAGCGGCGCCAGTCCGGGTAGGCGTCATCCATCACGCCGTAGAATCGGGCGTTGTGGCCGCGCTCGATCAGGTGCGCCAGTTCGTGGACGATCACCAGGTCGATCGCCTCGACCGGCAGGCGCACCAGCTCGAGGTTGAGCCAGATACGCCGCGCCTGGATGTTGCAGGTGCCCCAGCGCGATCGCATGCGCCGGATGCGGGTCTCGGGCCGGGGCAGCGCCATGTGGTCGGCCCAGACGGGGACGCGGTGGTCGAGTACGCCCTTGAATTCCCGTCGGCAGTGCTCGCGCAGCAACGCCTGCGCCTGCTCGACCCCGGCGCTGCGGACATGGATGGTGCCGGGCTCCCGCCGAACGCGCCCCCGCGGTGTCGAGTCGTCTTGCCAGACAAGCGCGTGTTCCTCGCCGAACAGGTGGAGTCGATCCGGGAGTTGGCCCTGGGTGATGACGGGCGGTCGACTGGCCAGCTTGCGGCGCTGTTCCTCGATCCAGCCGGCCCGGCTGGTGACAAAGGCTCGCACCGCGCGGTCGCTGACCCGGCGGGGGGCGTTGACCCGCAGCGAACCGTCGGCCGGGTCGAGCCGCAGGTAGAGGTGTCGAATTGATTTCCGCTGCACCCGGACCTCGCCCAGTGGGTGGTCGAGTCGGCTGACGCGTGTCTGGGTGGTTCGTTTGGGGAGCAGGCGTTTCATTGGGGACGCAGTCTACCCGAGCGCGGCGAGCGGAACGGCAAGCGACTACGCTGGTCGCACGCGAATCCAGTTTCCCGCCAATGATCGAGGCCCCGGATGCTCAAGACACTGCAAGCGCTGTTCTTCCCCGACCAGCCCGCCACCGAGACCACTCGGGAGACCCGACTCGACGCGGCCGTGGCCATCCTGTTGATGGAGGTGGCGCGGGCGGACTTCGACGTCGCCGAGGACGAACTCGACGTGATTCGTCACACCCTGATCGACGATTTCGCCATGGCGCCGGACGCGGCGGAGGCTTTGGTGCGCCATGCCGCGGCCGAGGTGGACGATTCCACCGGGCTGTTTCCGTTCGTGCGCGTGCTCAACGAGCAACTTTCTCCGGATCAGAAGGGCCAGGTGATCGAGACCCTCTGGCGGGTCGCCTACGCCGATGCCGGCAAACACCACCTCGAGGAATCGATCATCCGTCAGATCGCCGATCTGCTCTACGTGCCGCACAGCCAGTTCATCCGCGCCCGGGTGCGGGCCGAGGAAGCCGCCGGCTGAGTCACGCCTTGCGCGAAATAGAAAAAGCCCCGCGACCGGCTGGTGCGAGGCTTTTCTGGTTCGGCGCTGTCGCCGGTCAGGTCTTGAACTGGTTGACCAGCGCCTGCAGCTGCGAGGCCAGTCGGGCCAGTTCGTGGCTGGCCGTCGAGGTCTGCTGGCCCCCTTCGGCCGTCTGCGAGGCCGCCTCGTTGATATTGGTGACGTTGCGATTGATCTCCTCGGCAACCTGACCCTGTTCCTCGGCGGCCGAGGCGATCTGATGGTTCATGTCGGTGATCGTCTCGATCGCGCGGGTGATGGTCACCAGCGACTGGCCGGCCTCGCGGGCCTGGTCGGCGGTCTTGCGCGCGTGCTCCTGGCTGCTCTGCATGGCGCCGACCGCCTGCTTGGAGCCGCCCTGGATGCTCTCGACCATCTCGCGGATCTCCTGGGTGGAGGCCTGGGTCTTGCTGGCGAGCGAACGGACCTCCTCGGCGACCACCGCAAAGCCACGGCCGTGTTCGCCGGCGCGGGCGGCCTCGATCGCGGCGTTGAGCGCAAGCAGGTTGGTCTGCTCGGCGATCTCGCGGATCACGTCGACCACGGTGCTGATCTTCTCGCTGGCGGTCTCGAGGTTGCCGATGATGGTACCGGCTTCCTCGATCTCGTCGGCCAGGGCGGCGACGTGGTTGATGGTCTCGTTGACCACGCGCTGACCGTCCTTGGCCTCCTCGTCGGCATTCTGCGCGGCATCGGCAGCGCCCGAGGCGTTCTGGGCGATGTCCTGGACCGTGCTGGTCATCTCGTTCATGGCCGAGGCGACCATCTCGGTCTCTTGGCGCTGCTTCTGCACGCCCTCGTTGGTGTCCGCGGTGATCTGCGAGAGTTCCTCGGCGGAGGCCGAGAGCTGGCCGGTCGAGTTCGCGACTTCGTGGATCGAGTCGCGCATCTTGCCGGCGAAGCGGTTGAACGCGGCCGACAGGTCAGCGATCTCGTCGCGACCGCTCTCGTCGAGGCGCTGAGTGAGATCGCCGTCACCCTTGGAGATATCGTCCATCGCCTGGACGGTCCGACGCAGCGGCCGTGTGATGCTACGAGTGATCAGGAAGCCGATCAGCGCGGCGATCGCGATCGCCACGGCCATCACCGAGATCACCTTGTTGCGGGCGGCGGCCTGGCGCTCGACGTACTCGCTGCGATCCATGCTCACGGCAAGCACGCCCACGGGGTTGCCCGAGAAGTCGGCGACGGTGTGGGCGTAGGTGACCGCCGGCGTCTCGCCGAGCATGTGTTCCCAGATGGTGGTGTCGCGCTGGGCGGTGCGTAGCTGTTCGGCATCGAGCGTGCCGGGCTGGTCGAGGGTCGAGCCGAAGGCCTCGAAGCCACCCGCGTCCGTCTCGAGGTACAGGCCGATGTCGACCCCGTAGCCGGCCTTGAACTTGTCGAAGAAGGGCTGGCCGAAGCTCATGCCGAATTCGACGCTGCCCTGGTGCTCGCCCTGGTAGCGGATCGGGGCGATGCCGCGCATGCCGAGACCGGCCACGCCACGCTCGAGCCCGCGCACGCCTTCGCTCTGGTTGTTGGTGGCCAGCACCGTCTTGCGGAAGCCGGACAGGTCGTCACCGAACTTCTCCGGCTTGTGGGCGCGGAAGAAGGAGGTCGCCGGCGGCAGGTGGAACTGGAACTGGCGCGCGCCGTAGTCGTCGCGCATCGGGGCGAAGACCGGCAGCGTCATCGCGCTGATCCGGTCGCGATCCTGCTCGGCCATGGCCTGCTCGATGTCCGGAATGCGCGAGACCGCCGTGGCCAGTGCCTCGGCCAGGCGCCCCTCGGCGGCGATCTCGGCCTGGGCGCTCTCGAACAGGCCGCGCAGTTCGCGTTGCTGGGCCTGCTTGATCGTGGCGGAGAACTCGGTGATCACCAGCGGGATGATCAGGGCGGCGATGAAGACGATGACCAGGGCAAAACCGAGGGCGAGTCGGGCACCGATGGTCAGATTCTTGAACAGGGCGGGCATGGCTGGCTCCGTGACGACGGCGTTAGGGCGGTGTCGATTTTTTCGAAAGACGGGTCCGTTCAATCGGCAGGTATCCCGTGTCCTTTAGCCCGAGCGTTTCGCTCGGGTAACAGTTCGCTGTCTATCCTTTTCAGCCGGTTGCCGCGTGCGTCCGTACCAGTAGCCCACTGGTGCGCAACCCTTGGAAGGGCGCGCACATTAGCGAATTCGAATACGAGAGTCCATTGCCCGGCTTTCCGTTAGCCGGTTAGGGAAGGGGCGTCAGTCGCCTTCGAGCTCCATCCAGCGCTCCAGGGCGGCCTCGAGTTCGCCCTCGAGTTCGGTTACCCGGGCCAGGGTCGCTTCGATTTCGGCCGCGTCGCCCTGATAGAAGGTCGGGTCGTTGATGGCGGTCTGCAACTCGGCCTGCTCGGATTCCAGCGCCTCGATGCGCGCGGGCAGGGCGTCGAGTTCGCGCTGGTCCTTGTAGGACAGCTTTTTCGGCTTCCTGGGTTTCCCGGCCACGGTCTTGTTCGCGGATGCGGGCTTGGGCGCGGGTTTGCCGGTGGGGGCGGGCTTGGCGGTTGCCTGCTCGTCGAGGTAGTCCTGGTAGCCGCCGATGACCTCCTCGATCTCGCCGTCGCCCTTGAACACCAGCAGGCTGGTGACGACGTTGTCGAGGAAGGCGCGGTCGTGGCTGACCAGCAGCAGGGTGCCTTGATAGTCGGCGAGCGCCTGCTCGAGTACCTCGAGCGTCTCCAGGTCCAGGTCGTTGGTGGGTTCGTCCAGGACCAGCAGGTTGGCCGGCTTGGCGAACAGCTTGGCCAGCAGCAGCCGGTTGCGCTCGCCGCCGGAGAGCAGCTCGACGCGCGTGCGCGCCCGTTCCGGGGTGAACAGGAACTGCTGCAGGTAGCCGATGCCGTGGACGTTGCTGTTGCCGACCTCGAGGCGGTCACCGCCGTCACAGAGGTTCTCGAGCGCGGTCCAGTCGTCGCGCAGCTGGGCCCGGTGCTGATCGAAATAGGCGATATCGAGCTGCGAGCCGCGCTTGATCTTGCCCGAGGTCGGTTCGATCTGGCCGAGCAGGAGCTTGATCAGGGTCGACTTGCCCGCGCCGTTCGGGCCGACCAGGCCCACCCGGTCGCCGCGCAGGATGGTGGTGGAAAGGTCCCGGATCACGGTCTTCTCGCCGAAGGTGACGTTGACGTGATCCGTCTCGGCGATGATCTTGCCGGAGGTCTTGCCCGAGCTGGCGGAGAGCTCGACCTTGCCGGCCTTCTCGCGCCGGGCGGCGCGTTCGGCGCGCAGTTTCTCCAGGTTGCGCACGCGGCCCTCGTTGCGGGTGCGTCGCGCCTTGATGCCCTGGCGGATCCAGACCTCTTCCTGGGCGAGCGTCTTGTCGAAGCGCGCGTTCTCCTGCGCCTCGGCGTTGGCGCGCTCCTCGACGCGGCGCAGGTAGTTGTCGTAGTCGCCCGGCCAGCTCGTCAGGTGGCCGCGATCGAGCTCGATGATGCCGTTGGCCAGGCGCTTAAGAAACGCGCGATCGTGGGTGATGAACACCACGGCACCGGTAAAGCGCCGCACCAGCTCCTCGAGCCATTCGATCCCGGCGATGTCCAGGTGGTTGGTGGGCTCGTCGAGCAGCAGCAGGTCCGGCTCGAGTACCAGGGCCTGGCCGAGCAGCACGCGCCGCCGCTCGCCGCCGGAGAGCCCGCGCACCGAGGCGTCGGGGTCCAGCCCGAGGCGGGTGATCACCTCGTCGATCTTCTGGCCGGCCATCCAGCCGTCGCGCGTCTCGAGTTCGTGCTGCAGGGTGGACAGGCGGTCGAGGGCGGCATCGCTGTCGGCGTTCTGCGCCAGCCGGTGGTACTCGGTGAGCACGTCGTGCAGGTCACCCAGGCCCTCGGCGATCACCGAGTAGACCGACTCGTCGGTGTCCAGGTGCGGGTCCTGCGGCAGGTAGGCCACCCTGGAGCCCGGCTCGAGGCGGATCTGGCCGTCGTCGGCGCGCTGGATACCCGCGAGCATCTTGAGAAAGGTGGACTTGCCTTCGCCGTTACGCCCGATCAGCGCGAGCTTCTCGCCGCGTTCGATGGTGAGGTTGGCGTGGTCCAGGAGCTTGCGGTCGCCGATGGCGAATTGCAGGTTGTCGACGGTCAGCAGGGGCATGGGTCAGGGGATCTGGTGGCAGGTGAGAGTAGGGAAGAGCGGCACATTGTACGCGGTTGCTTCGCGCCGTTATGGACGGATTCGTCGGTCAGCGGCGGTCGCGGAAGAACCCGGTGAGCAGGGCGGCGGCCTCGGCCTCGCAGGGGCCGGTGTCGATCACCGGGCGGAAGTGGTGCCAGTCGGCACGGTTGAGGTCGATGGCGCTACCGCAGGCGCCGGCACGCGGGTCGGGGGCCGCGTACACGATACGACTGATGCGCGCATGCGAGGCGGCGGCCAGGCACATCGGGCACGGCTCCAAGGTGACGTAGAGCGTGCAGTCGTCGAGCCGGTAGTTGCCCAGGAAAGCGCCCGCTTCGCGCATGGCCAGGACTTCGGCGTGCGCGCTGGGGTCGTGCAGGGCGACCGGCCGATTGTGGCCGCGGCCGATCACCCGGCCGCCGGCGTCGACCACCACCGCGCCGACCGGCACCTCGCCGGCCTCGATCGAGTGCCGGGCGAGGGCCAGGCACTCCTGCATGAAGCGGCGGTCGCGTCCGGTCATCGTTGTCCGAGTCGATTAGGGAAGGCCTGCACGAATCCGATACCGCCCTGCGTGCCTGGAGCCGGGCAGATGCAAGGCGTTCGTCCGCCGCGGAAGGGTGTTCCCGCATCCTCGGACGACAACGCAGCAGATGCCCGGCCCAAGGCTCGCCCGGCGGGGCTTGGCGAGTCGCCCGTGCCCCGCGTTGCAATGTCTTGACGTGGCCACCGGCACGCCGGCGACATCGCGCCTTGATCACGAACGACTCGCCAAGCCAGAGTGGCATCGGATTCGTGCAGGCCTTCCCTAGCGGGCGTCATTCCCACTCGATGGTGCCCGGCGGCTTGCCGGTGACGTCGTAGACGACCCGCGAGATGCCGCGCACCTCGTTGACGATGCGCAACGAGACCTTCTCCAGGAACTCGTAGGGCAGGCGGGCCCAGCGGGCGGTCATGAAGTCGATGGTTTCCACGGCGCGCAGGGCGACCACGTAGTCATAGCGGCGACCGTCACCCATCACGCCCACCGAGCGGACCGGCAGGAACACGGCGAAGGCCTGCGAGACCTGGTCGTACAGTCCCGCCTCGCGCAGCTCGTGGATGAAGATGGCATCGGCGCGGCGCAGCAGGTCGGCGTACTCGCGCTTGACCTCGCCGAGGATGCGCACGCCCAGGCCCGGCCCCGGGAAGGGATGGCGCATGATCATCTCGCTGGGCAGACCGAGCTCGAGGCCGATCTGACGGACCTCGTCCTTGAACAGCTCGCGCAGCGGCTCGACCAGGCCGAGCTTCATGTGCTCGGGCAGGCCACCGACGTTGTGGTGCGACTTGATCACGTGCGCCTTGCCGGTCTTGGAGCCGGCCGATTCGATCACGTCGGGGTAGATGGTGCCCTGGGCGAGCCACTGGGCGTTCTCGCGCTTGCCGGCCTCGGCATCGAAGATGTCGATGAAGGTGTTGCCGATGATCTTGCGCTTTTTCTCCGGGTCGGCCTCGCCGGCCAGCCGGGAGAGGAACTGGTCCTCGGCATCGACGCGGATCACGCGCACGCCCAGGTGCTCGGCGAAGGTGCGCATCACCTGGTCGCCTTCGCCCTCGCGCAGCAGGCCGTTGTCGACGAAGATGCAGGTCAGCTGGTCGCCGATGGCGCGGTGGAGCAGGGCGGCGACCACCGAGGAGTCCACGCCGCCGGACAGGCCGAGGATCACTTCCTCGTCACCCACCTTTTCCTGCACCTGCTCGATCATCGTCTCGATGATCGCCTCGGAGCGCCACAGCCCCTGCGTGTCGCAGATGTCGCGGACGAAGCGCTCGATGATGCGCGCGCCCTGGCGGGTGTGGGTGACCTCGGGATGGAACTGCACGCCGTAAAAGTGGCGCGACTCGTCGGCCATCCCGGCGATCGGCGCGTTGTCCGAGGAGGCCATCAGCTTGAAGCCCTCGGGCAGTTCGACCACGTGATCGCCATGGCTCATCCAGACGTCCAGCAGGCCGAATCCTTCCTCGGTGACCTCGTCCTCGATGTCCTTCAGTAGCGCGGTGTGGCCGCGCGCGCGCACCTTGGCGAAACCGAACTCCTGGTGGCTGGCGTTCTCCACCTTGCCGCCGAGTTGCGCGGCCATGGTCTGCATGCCGTAGCAGATTCCCAGCACCGGCACGTCCAGCGTGAAGACCATCTCGGGTGCGGCGGGCGCGTTCTGCGGGTCGATCACCGACTCCGGGCCACCGGAGAGGATGATGCCGGTGGGGTTGAAGTCACGGACGAAGGCGTTGTCAACATCCCAGGAGTGGATCTCGCAGTAGACGCGCGACTCGCGTACGCGCCGGGCGATCAACTGCGTGTACTGCGAGCCGAAATCCAGGATCAGGATGCGCTCGGCGTGGATATCGGGGTGCGGGATGGTCGAGGAAGCGGTCATCGTCAGGTCCGTGTTGTTCAGGCAAGGGCGGCTTGGCCCTGTAACAAGTCGACCCGGCAGGCAAGGCCGGGTCGTTGTAAACCGAGGCGCCCCGCGGGGCGCGGGATTGGATCAGACCCGGTAGTTCGGGCTCTCCTTGGTGATCGACACGTTGTGGACGTGCGATTCGAGCATGCCGGCGTTCGTGATGCGCACGAACTGTGGCAGCTTGCGCATGGTGTCGATGTCCTTGGCGCCGACGTAGCCCATCGAGGCACGCAGGCCACCGATCATCTGGTGCACGATCGCGACCAGCGAGCCCTTGTAGGGGACGCGGCCCTCGATGCCTTCCGGCACCAGCTTCTCGGCGGTGGTCTCGGCCTGGAAGTAGCGGTCCGACGACCCCTGCTGCATCGCGCCGAGCGAGCCCATGCCGCGGTAGGACTTGTACGAGCGGCCCTGGAACAGCTCGACCTCGCCCGGCGATTCCTCGGTACCGGCCAGCATCGAGCCGACCATCACCGAATGGGCGCCGGCGGCCATGGCCTTGGCGAAATCGCCGGAGAAGCGCACGCCACCGTCGGCGATCAGCGGCACGTCCGAGCCCTTGAGCGCCTCGGCGACGTTGGAGATGGCAGTGATCTGCGGCACGCCGACACCGGCGACGATGCGGGTGGTGCAGATCGAGCCCGGGCCGATGCCGACCTTGACCGCGTCCGCGCCGGCCTCGACCAGCTCGAGGGCGGCCTGGCCGGTGGCGATGTTGCCGCCGATCACGTCGACCTGCGGGTAACGGCTCTTGACCCAGGCCACCCGATCGATGACACCCTTGCTGTGGCCGTGGGCGGTGTCCACGACGATCACGTCGACGCCGGCGGCGACCAGCGCCTCGATGCGCTCTTCGGTGTCACCGCCGGTGCCGACGGCCGCGCCGACGCGCAGCTGCCCGGAGGCATCCTTGCAGGCGTTCGGGTAGTCGGTGGACTTCTGGATGTCCTTGACGGTGATCATGCCGCGCAGTTCGAAGGCATCGTTGACCACCAGCACCTTCTCGATACGGTGCTTGTGGAGCAGGGCCTCCACTTCCTGGCGCCCGGCGCCTTCCTTGACCGTGACCAGCTGGTCCTCGCCGGTCATGATGTTGGCGACGGCCTGGTCGAGGTTCTGCTCGAAGCGCAGGTCGCGGCTGGTGACGATGCCGACCAGCTTGCCTTCGCTGACCACCGGCACGCCGCTGATCGAATGATCGCGGGTGATCTTGAGCACGTCGCGGATGCTGGTGTCCGGCGAGACCGTGATCGGGTCCTTGATAACGCCGGACTCGTGCTTCTTCACCCGGCGGACGTGCTCGGCCTGCTGCGCGGCCGTCATGTTCTTGTGGATGATCCCCAGGCCACCTTCCTGTGCCAGTGCGATGGCGAGGCGCGCCTCGGTCACCGTGTCCATCGCCGCGGAGATCAGCGGGATGTTGATTTCGATATTGCGGGTCAGGCGCGTGACGAGCGACACATCCCGCGGCAGTACCGAGGAGCGGGCCGGGATGAGCAGCACGTCGTCGAAGGTGAGACCTTCCTCGAGGATTCGCATGGTTGGGGGACTCTTGCGGATGGTAGAAAGTGTCCGCGCAATTATAGTGACCTGCGCGCGGCGGGTAAACGTCCGGATGCCTTCGGTCCCGGTCCAGGCGTCATCCGGATGCGGTTTTGGCGGCATAAAAAGGCTCTTGTTGGCATACCGAGTTTGATTGCGCTAGAGTCGGACTCGCTACCAGAGCAAACCACCTAGGAGGCAGTAAATAATGATTAAAACAGCACGCGTTGTTGCCGCAGCTGCGGGCTTTGCCCTGATCGGTACCGCCGGTATGGCCAACGCCGCCAGCGAAGCCGACTACGAGAAGGCCAAGCAGGAAGCCCAGGCAGCGGTCGAGGCCGTTGAAGAGAAGGGCTACGCGGCCTGGAGCCCGCACCCGAAGAGCGCCCTGTTCGGCGAAGCCGACAAGCTGGCCAAGAAGGGCGAGTACGAGAAGGCCATCGAGAAGGCCGAGTACATCAAGGAGTTGCAGGCACTGGCCGAGAAGCAGTGGGCCGAGCAGGACGCCGGTCCGTACAACTCCTGGTAATCGCCAGGATTTGAGGGTTTCGGCCAGCCCCAGGGGTTGGCCGACCGCCTGAAACAGCAAGCATTCCGGGGCCGCGGACGTTGTTCGCGGCCTTTTTCATGTGGCATTCGGCGAGCGTTTCCTTGGGCTCGCCCGCCTTCTGGACAGACGTGGGGACAGGCACATGCCGTTCAACTCCGGCGCCCCGGGCGTGGGCGCGACTGCGCTTTCGGTTACCCAGATCAACAAGCAGGCAGGCGATCTGCTCGGGCAGGTGTTCGGGGTGGTCGAGGTAATCGGTGAGATCAGCGAGCACAAGCGCGCGGCCTCCGGGCATCACTACTTCGCGCTCAAGGACGAGCGCTCCCAGCTGCGCTGCGCGTTCTTTCGCGGCAATGCGCAGCGCTGTGCCCACCCCCTGCGCGAGGGCGAGGAGGTGGTCGCCACCGGCCGGCTGGGTATCTACACCGAGCGCGGCGCCTACCAGCTGATCGTCCAGTCGATTGCCCCGGCCGGCGAGGGGCGACTGGCGGCCGAATTCGAGCGGCTCAAGCAACGCCTGCTTGCCGAGGGCTTGTTCGCTGCCGAGCACAAGCGACCCACGCCGACGATGCCGCGGCGGATCGCGGTGATCTCCTCGGACACCGGGGCGGCCATCCACGACGTGCGCGTGACCCTGGCGCGGCGATTGCCGCTGGCGCGGGTCACGCTGTTCCCGGTGCGGGTGCAGGGGGCCGAGTCGGCCGGCGAGCTGCGTCAGGCGGTTTCGCAGCTCACGAGCGAGACATTCGACGTCGCCCTGATCGTGCGTGGGGGTGGGTCGCTGTCGGATCTGTGGTCGTTCAACGACGAGGCACTGGTTCGTGCCCTCTACGATTGCCCGGTGCCGGTCATCAGTGGCGTGGGTCACGAGACCGACACCACCCTATGCGACCTGGTGGCCGATCGGCGCGCGGCCACCCCGACCGGGGCCGCCGAGCTGGCCACGCCGATCACGGCGAGCGACATGCGCCAGGGGATTGGCCGGTTGGCCGATCGTGCCCGCATGCGCTGGGAGGCGCGTCAGCAGACGCAGGCCCAGTATCTGGACGGGTTGTCACGCCGGCTGGAACGCGCCGGGCCGGTGGAACGGCTGCGCCTGGCCCGGTCTCGTTTGGTCGGCCTGGCTGCCCCGCTGCGGCACGGGATCGAGCGACGTGTCGCCCAGGGGCGCGAACGCACTCACGGGTTGCGCCGGCGCCTGGACGGGGCGCATCCGCGACGGCAGCTGGAGGCCTTGCGGGGACGCTTGGTCGAGCCCGCCAGTCGGTTGCACCAGGGGATGGTCGCGGTCGGTCAGGCCGAGCGCGAGCGGGTCGCGCGGCTCTCGCGGGGGCTGTTGGTCAGTCGGGAGCGGCTGATGCCCCGCTGGCGCGCACGGCTTGATGCGGTGCGTCTTGACCCGCGCAGCTTCGAACGACGCCTGCGCGAGGAGCGCACGCGATTGGCGGGGCTGTCGCGCCAGCTGGAGGCACTTGGGCCCCGCCAGGTGCAGAAACGCGGATACGCCCTGGTCGAGACGCGGGACGGCTCGTCGGGCGTGCTGGTCAAGCGGGCGTCGGAGGTGTCGGTGCTGGCGGGCACGCACGACCGGTTGGCGTTGAACCTGCGTTTCGCCGACGGTGACGTGCCGGTGGAATGGCGCAAGCCCGATAGCGGGGCCTCGTCTTCCTGATCGACTGGCAGGCGGCCCGAGGCAGCCGTTGGCACGGGCAGAAAACCGTTCCGATGGTCAGTACGACGGGCGCTTTTCCATCGCCTCGAGCCGCTCGTCGACCCACTGGCGTGCCGGCACCGGGCGCGCGAAGCAGAAGCCCTGGAACCGGCTGCAGTCGTTTTCCTTGAGGTAGTCGAACTGCTCGCAGGTCTCGACGCCCTCGGCCACCACGTCGATGCCGAGACGCGAGGCCATGGCCAGGATCGCCTCGACCATCGCGGTGTCGCCCGGGGTGCCGGGCACGTCGTCGACAAAGCTCTTGTCGAGCTTGATCTCGCTCAAGGGCAGGCGCTTGAGGTAGGCGAACGACGAGTAACCGGTGCCGAAGTCGTCGATGGAAAAGGCCAGGCCCAGCGCGGCGAGCGCACGCATGCGGGCAATGGCGTCCGAGGCGTGGCTGACCAGCATGTTCTCGGTGATCTCGATCATCAGGTGCGAGGGGTCGATACCGGTCTGCTCGATCGTCTCGCGGACACGGTCGACGAAATCGGGCGTGCGGAACTGGCGCGGACTGACGTTCACCGAGATGGTCGGCACCCGCTGGCCGGGCGGCGTGGAGTGCTCGAGCCCGTGCAGTAGGTGGCAGGCCTCGCTCAGCACCCATTCGCCGATGGCGATGATCTGGCCGGATTCCTCGGCCACCGGGATGAACTCCGCTGGCGAGACCAGCCCGCGCACGGGATGGCGCCAGCGCAGCAGCACCTCGGCGCCGATCAGCCGCTCGTCGCGATCGAACTGCGACTGCAGGTGCAGTTCGAACTCGCCGCGATCGAGGGCCTGCTTTAGCTCCTGCTCCAGCCGGTAGCGGCGGGTCACCGACTCGACCATGCCCGACTCGAAGTTGACCAGGTTGTTTCGTCCCGCCCGCTTGGCCTGGTACATGGCGATGTCGGCCTCGCGTACCAGTTCCTCGGCGTTGCCCACCTTGCCGGCAAACAGCGTCAGGCCGACGCTTGCGGTTGCCAGGTGCCGAAATCCCTCGAATTCGAATGGCTGCTCCATGGCATGACGGAGCTTGTCGGCCAGCGCGAGCGCCGAGCGGCGGGCGTCGTCGACGTGGCCCGCCATCTCGGGGACCAGCACCAGGAACTCGTCCCCGCCCAGGCGGGCAACCGTGTCCGTGTCCCGCACCAGCCCGGTCAGCCGACGGGAGACCTCCATCAACACCTGATCGCCACGGGCATGGCCGTACAGGTCGTTGATCTGCTTGAACTCGTCGAGATCGACGAAGAACAGGGCACCGACCCCGCCATGACGCTTGCGCTGCCGGATCGCCTGGTCGACCCGGTCGAGCAGCAGGGCGCGGTTGGGCAGATCGGTCAGGCCATCGTGGTAGGCGAGCCGTTCGAGCTGGGCCGCGGTCTCCTTGTCCGCCGTGACATCGATGCACTGGCCCATGAAGCCGATGAACTCGCCGCGGCTGTTGAAGCGCGGCGTGCCCTTGGCCAGCAACAACCGGTATTCCCCACTGCGATGGCGCAGCCGGTATTCCCGGGTGAAGGACACGCGCCGCTCGTAGGCCGACGCGAGCACCTGACGCAGCCCGGGCAGGTCGTCCGGATGCACGGCACGGTGCCACTGTTCGCCGAGCGCCTCGTCGCGCGCCAGCCCGGTGAAGGTGAGCCAGGGGCGGTTGACGTAGTCGCGCTGGCCCTCGATGTCGGCGGTCCAGATCAGCGCCTGGCCGTTGTCGGCGAGCGTGCGGAAGTGCTGCTCGCTCTCGGCCAGTGCCTCGCGCAGCTGGTACTCCGCGCTCATGTCGTGAAAGACCAGCACCACGCCCACCAGCGAGCCGTCCTCCTGCTGGATGGGGGCGGCGCTGTCGGCGATGTGATGGCGTTGGCCGTGGCGATCGGTGAGCACGGTGTGGTTGGCCAGTCCGACCAGGGTGCCCTCGCTGAGCACGCGGCGGATGGGGATGGCAACCGGTCGGTCGTCATCGGCATGACAGATCACGAACACCGTCTCGATCGGTTGGCCGATGGCCTCGTCTCGCGACCAGCCGGTCAATCTCTCGGCCACCGGATTCATCAGGGTCACGCGACCGTCGAGGTCGGTGGCGATCAGTCCGTCGCCGATCGAGTCGAGGGTCACGGCCAGGCGCCGCTCGCTTCTGACCAGCTGGTCGCGCGCCTCGGCGATGGCGCGCGTCATGGCGTTGAAGCCCTCGGCGACCTCGGCGATCTCGCTGCAGCCACGCTCGGGTAGCCGTACGTCGTGATCACCGTGCCGCAGGCGCATGGCCGCGGTGCGCAACCGTCCCAGCGGGCGGGTGATCTGGCTGTCGAGCACCCAGGCGGTCAGGAGGATGATCAACAGCATCACGCCGGCCTCGGGCAGGCGGGCGAGGATCGCCTCGTTGCGGATCCGCGCCAGCTCGGCGGTCAGGTCCATGCGCACGCAGACCACGCCACGGCTCTCCGAATGCGGTCGGTCGGACAGGCCCGGCAACTCGAAGGATTGCAGCGCCCGGATCGTGCGCCCTTCCTCGAGGTGCTCGAGGTAGGGGAGGCGCTCGTCCTGCCGGTCGGTGAAGGAGTCCGGGTCGAGATCCGTGAACAGCTCGTCGACCGGCTCGCCGCGCCAGGTCCGTTGCGGCGCGACCAGTACCTCGCGGTCCGGTCCGACCGCGATCAGCATGTCGACGCGCGGGTCGCTCAGGATGCTGCTGACCCGTGCGTCAAGCAGGCCGCGATTGTCGAGCCCGCCCTGTTCGATGGTGCGCGCGATTTCGGTGGTGTAGCGCAGCAGGCGCTGGCTGGAATCGGCGACGAAGATCCCCGAGCGATTGTGGATGCCATTGATCAGCGACACGGCGGTGATCAGCAGGAACAGCAGGGCCAGGCCCAGCGGGACCATCAGGCGCAGGGACAGGCGCGGCAGGGTCATGGGGCCTCCGGCAGAAAGCGCGCCGTGGCGATGTCGGACAGGGTCGGCACCTGGTCGATCAGCGCGTTGGCCTGCATGATCTCGGCGACCGCCTGGGTCGCCTGGGTAAGTCGGGTGGCCGGCGGGTCAAGCCAGGCGTGATTGTCCTGGAGGCCCAGCAGCGCGATCCCCTCGTAGGCGCGTGCCGTCTCGTCGATCGAGAGCCCCAATCGTGGCGCCATCAGGCGGTGGGCACGTCCGGGGCTCGATTTCACCACGGCCAATGCCTCGAAGTAGGCCGACACCAGCTCGGCCAGCGCCTTGGGCTGCCGGCCGATCGCCCGGTCGCTGACGGCGAGGACGTCGACGATCAGTCCCGGGAAGGCGCTGCTGTCGTAGAGCCGGGTGGCGCCCAGGGCCTCGAGTCGCGAGGCGAAGGGCTCGTAGCTGATGACCGCATCGATCTCGCCATTCCGGTAGGCGTCGACCTGGCCGCCGCCGATGACGGCCACCCGCGTGACGTCCTCGGGTTCGAGGCCGGCGGCATCGAGCGACTTTCGCAGCATCAGGGCGCCGGCGGCCGTTTCCTCCACGCCGACGCGTCGCCCCGCCAGGTGCTCGAGTCGGTCGATGCCGGGGCGGGCCATGACCACGTCGGCGCCCTCGGAGGTATCGAACACCAGGGCCACGCGCACCGGAATGCCGCCGGCGCGGGCAAGGACGAATTCGTCCAGCGTGAGCGTGGCGGCCTCGACCTCGCCGGAGGCCAGTTGCATCAGACTGTTGGTATTCGAGGGGGATTCGATCAGCCGGATGCGATCGGGCGGGAGGAGATCGAGCGTGCGGGCCAGAAACAGGGGCTCGTAACCGACCCAGGTGATCCCGGAGACACGCAACAGCGGCTCGCGGCCGTCACAGCCCAGCAGGGCGGCGAAGGGGACGAGACCGCCGGCGATCAGAAACTGCCTTCGTTCCATGGCAGAAGCCCTCCCTGTGGGGCATCGTTGTCCTTCCGAGTCGACCGGGGCGCTAACGTGGCGATCCAGCCCGGGATCGGCCATGCGGGACCATTCTGTCGCCGCTGCGGGTTACGACGATTCGTTCCGTTGCCGTCAAGCGACCGGCTCAGAAGTCTTCGGGACGGTTCCCAGCCAACTGTAGTTCATTGGCCTCGGCGGCGCGTCCGGCGCCGACGTACTTGCGTGACCAGAAGACGTTGTCGAGGCTGGCGAACGAGACGGTCTTGCCCCTCGACGGGGCATGGATGAACCGGTCGCCGCCGACGTAGATGCCGACGTGGTCCACCCGTTTGCCGTTGAGTCGGAAGAAGACCAGGTCGCCCGGGCGCAGTGCGTCGCGTTCGATGCGCTTGGTGGCCCGGTATTGCTGTGCCGAGGTGCGCGGCAGATCGATGCTGGCGGCCTTGAAGGCATGCTGGGTCAGCCCGCTGCAGTCGAAGCCGTGATCGGCCGATTCCCCGCCCCAGCGGTAGGGCGTGCCGAGTTGCGAAACCGCCTGGATGACGGCCTCGATGGCACGCGGGTGCATGCCGGAGAGGGTGTCGATGGTCTCGAGCGGGTTGTAAGGCAGTTCGCTGCGCCGTTGCGCCTCGTCGAGCAGTGCCGCGGCCTCCTCGGCCTTGCTGGCCCGCTCGTCGCCGCCGGGAGCGTGCCCGGGCGGGCTGGCGCAGCCGCTGCCGAGGGCCACGGCGGTCGCGAGCATGGCCCAGCCGTACAGGCGCCTCGACGCGGATCGACCCGTGGTCGGCAGGGCGGAAACGGCCCCAGCACGGGTCTGATCCGGGCAATCAGCGCCGTCGGATTTCACAGACAAAACGCCGCTCCGGGGTGCGCGCGAAATCCTTCGGCAGGGTTTTTCTCGAAATATCATCGATTTGGAATCGGCTCTCGATGGAAGGGTTCAATGTAAACCCTTTGCGGTTGTTTGAAAAGACAAGCACGCCTCCCGGAGCCAGGTGCGCCATGCAGGCATGGATCAGCTCGGGGTGGTCGCGCTGGATGTCGAGCGTGTCGTCCATCGACTTGGAATTGGAGAACGAGGGCGGATCGAGAAAGATCACGTCGACGCGCTCGGCGGCCGTCGGCGTGTGTTGCAGCCAGCGCAGCACGTCGGCGCGCAGCAGGCGGTGGTGGCCGTTGGTGGGGATACCGTTGAGCTCGAAGTTGCGCTCGGCCCAGTCGAGGTAGGTATTGGAGAGATCGACCGAGGTGGTCGCCTTCGCCCCGGCGACGGCGGCGCGCACCGAGGCGCTCGCCGTGTAGCAGAACAGGTTGAGCAGGCGCTTGCCGCGCGAGAGCTCGGCCAGGCGATCGCGGACCAGGCGGTGGTCGATGAACAGGCCGACGTCGAGGTAGTCGGTCAGGTTGATCAGCAGACGGGTGTCGCGTTCACGCAGGATGCGCTCGATGTGCTCCCCGCCCATGCGCCCGTACTGCTGGCGGCCCGACTGGCGGGCGCGTTGGCGCACGACCACGCAGCCGGGGTCGATCGCCAGCGTGTCGACCGCAACGGCCACGGCGGCGGCGAGCCGGGCGCGTGCCTTCTGCGGATCGATCTGCTTGGGTGCCTGGTATTCCTGGATGTCGAGCCAGGTCTCGTCGTCCTCCGTGCGGTACCAGTCGACGGCGAGCTTGAAGTCGGGCAGGTCGGCATCATAGACCCGCAGGGCGTTGTCGCCCTGCTTGACCAGCGGCTTGCGCTGCTTCCAGTTCTTGCGCAGGCGATTGGCGAAATCGCTGGCGTCGTACTCGGCGCGTCGGCCCTGCTCGATCAAGCGACCGGCGAGCGCATGCGGACCGAAGGCCCGGCGCAGGCTTTTCTCCGAGAACTGCCCGCGGAGGAACTCCACCTCGACCCCGCCGTGAAGCACCATCAGCCGCTTTTCGAAGCGCAGAGGCCAGGTCAGCTCGCTCTCGCTGGCACGGAGGATGCCCCAATACCAGCCGGGAAGCGACTGCACCCAGCGCGAGCACAGGGCCGTCCACTCGGCCTCGGTGTGCGTGTTGTCGATGCGCTGGCCAAACGGCACGTTGCTGATCAACAGCCCGGTGTCGATCCCCTGGAGCGCCGCCGGGGTGGGGGCGCGGAAGCTGTCGGCATGGATCAGTTCGATCGCCTCGCCGAGACCGGCCGCCTCGATATTGGCGTGGGCGGCGGCGAGCTGCAGCGGATCGCGGTCCTGGCCGACGATGGCAATCGAGCCGCGCGGGGGTGGGGTGTCGAGCCAGCCGCGCGCGGCGTCATCCAGCACCGCGTCGCGCGCGTCGGCGACATGGCCCCGCCAGGCGGGCGAGCCCATTCGCTGGCGACGCAGGGCGTCAGGCAGGCCCCAGAGTGCAAGCGCCGCCTCGGTGAGGAAGGTGCCCGAGCCGCACATCGGGTCGAACAGGCCGCCACCGAGGCTGGCGACCTGCGGCCAGCGTGCCCGCCAGAGCAGGCCGGCGGCCAGGTTCTCGCGCAGGGGCGCTTCGCCGCCCTCGGCGCGATAGCCGCGGCGGTGCAGTGAGCCGTTGGAGAGTTCGATGGCCAGGCTGGCCTCGCCGTTGCCGCTGACATGGCAGTGGATCCGCAGACCCGGTTCGTCGCTGTCGACGTCCGGGCGAGTGCCGGTGGCGGCGCGAAACTGGTCGACGATCGCGTCCTTCACCCGCGTGGCGATAAAGCCCGTGTGCCGGAGCGCCTCGTTGCCGCCGGTCGCGGAGATCGACAGGCTGTCGCCGGCACGAAGGTGCGCTGCCCAGTCGACCGAGTCGGCCAGGGCGTAGAGCTCGTCGGCCTGAGTGGCCCGGCCGCGTGCGATGGGCAGGTAGACGCGTCCGGCGATCAGGCTGTCGGCCAGGATGCGGTAGACGGCCTCGACGGGCAGGTCGGCGCTTGCCCCGAAGGGCCGGTCGCTGATCGGCTCGTTGGTGAGGTGGCGCAGTTCCTCGGCCAGGGCGGTTTCCAGCCCGGGCGGGGCGATGATTTCCACCGACCAGTTGGCCTCGACCGACTCGCCGGGAGCCTGGGGGGCGGAAATGAGGGAATGCGCGACGGGATCTGTCATGGCAAAACGCGCAAGTCTACCGGATTGCCGCGCTCATTCCGATCCTTTTCCCCGCACCAGGTGCAACCGTGACTCGAGCCGGCCCTCGAAGTGGGCATCGAGCGTGACCCCATGCTCATTCGCCTCGATGGCGAGACCGGGTTGGGCCGGGGGCGTGCTCTGCTCCAGTGCCAGCATGCCCGCCGGCCAGTTGACCTCCAGGCGGACCTGCATGGGGTAGTAGCCATCGAGGAAACGCCGCATGAACGGCCCGTTGTCTACCACGTAACCGGTGGCGTCCGGGTGCGGCATGATGGCGAGCACGTCGGCCGTGACGCACAGGCGCGCGCCTCGCTCGATATCCCGCATCTGCACGCTGGGGCCGTCGACCTTGGCCTGGCCGACGCCGTCACTGTCGGTGATGCGGATATCGCGGGTGCGATCGGCGTTGTAGACGATCTGCACGGCCGGGGCGGGGTCGAGGTTGTGGTGGCACTGGTGCATGGGCGCCCAGCCGTCTTCCAGGCTTTCCCGGTCCAGATCGAGGCGTTTCTCCATCCGCGCGGCCTTCGGGTCGGGGGCGCGATCGAGGAACACCAGCTCGCCTTCGTTCACCTCGCGGGCACGGGCCTCCTGGCGCGCCCGTTCCTCGGCCGCCTCCCAGGCGGCTTCCCATTCCGCCTCCTCGCTGGAGCGTTCATCGGAGGCATCGGGGGCGGCCGGTGTGCCCAGGGGGAAACCGATGCTCAGGCAGGCCAGGCCGAGCAGGAGCGGACGGACGGATGAGAGGAAGGGGGTCGGCGGCATGGTTCGGCTCCGGGCCCGATCGGGCCAATGGTTGCGTGATCACGGATCTCGGCACCGAAAATAGACCACGTCGATCGTGGCAGGTCGCGAGGGTCGGGTCTACTGTCGTTGATGGGGCATGTGCCCCGAGCTTGTCCCCGCTTATGGGGAGGAGGGCGTAATGAACAGGACCATTCTTGCCAGCGCCGGGGCCGTTGCCCTGGCGCTGGTTTTGTCGTTGCCGACGCTGTCGTCGGCGCAGGACGACCGGGTCGAAGCGCCGGTCTATGGCAATCAGCTGATGACCGAGCAGGAACGCCTCGAGTACTGCGAGCGGATGCGCGCGGCGCAGACGGACGAGGAACGCGAGCAAGTGCGCGCCGAGCACGTCGAACGCATGCAGGAGCGTGCCCGGGGACCAGGGCGTGACCCTTCCCGATGACCGTCCCGGCATGGGACCGGGAATGGGATCGGGTATGGGGCCGGCAAATGGCGTCGAGCGTGGCGGGATGATGCGCGACGAGGGCATGCCGGCGCGCGACGGTCAGGCCACCGGCCGGGGCGACGGGCCGGGCGATGGCATGGAAGAGCGTTACCGGGAAGAGCACCAGGAGCAGCGCCACGAGCGCATGATGGAGCAGGACGAGTACCGACGCGGCTCCGGCATGGGAGGCGGTGGCGGACGCAACTGATCCCGCCATGGGGCTCGCCGCTGGAACGGAGGCCCCGAATCGCTCATTGGCGGATTGCCCGCTTGCGGCAACACCCTCGTCTGGATCGATGGGCGAGGGTGTTGTTTTGTGTGACGTGTCCGCGCTAGTTGTGCCCAGTTGATAGGGCGTTCGCGTGATAGCCGAGCGGCCGACTCGCCGTCAGGCGCCGAGATGGATTATTGTTGCCGCTGCGCGCCATCGACCGGGTGTCATGGCGTCACGCGACCCGAAGTCCAACCACGGAGAGTGCATGCCGGCCGCACCGATCGCCAACGAATCGCCCGCCCACACCGACCCCGAGCGCCCGGCGCGCGAGACGTCCTCGCGGCGAGCCAACGAGTCGGCCTTGCTCGAGATCCGCGACCTCGACGTGCGGGTGGGGCAGACGCCGATCGTCAGGGGGGTCTCGCTGCACCTGGACCGCGGCGAGCGCCTGGCATTGGTGGGCGAGTCCGGCTCGGGCAAGACGGTCACGGCCCTGTCGATACTGCGATTGTTTGAGGCCGCCGATGCCAGCACCAGTGGCGTGATCCGGTTCGAGGACGAGGACGTGCTCGGCATGAGCATGCCGCAGGTCCGTGGGCTGCGCGGCGGTCGCGTCGGCATGATCTTTCAGGAGCCGATGACCGCGCTCAACCCGCTCAAGACGATTGGTGCGCAGATCGCGGAGGTGCTGGTCCGCCACCTGGGCCTGCGCGGCGAGGCCTTGCGCCGGCGAGTCGGCGAACTGCTCGAGCAGGTCCGCCTGCCGGAGCCCGAGCGCGTCATGCGGGCCATGCCACACCAGCTTTCCGGCGGGCAGCGTCAGCGGGCCATGATCGCGATGGCGATTGCCTGCAACCCGAGCCTGGTCATTGCCGACGAGCCCACGACGGCGCTGGATGCCGGGCTGCGCAAGACCATCATGGATCTCCTGGTGGAGTTGCAGCAGCGTCTGGGCATGAGTCTCTTGCTGATTACCCACGACCTCCCGGTGGTGCGCCGTTACGCCGACCGCGTGATGGTGATGCGCGACGGGGCGATCGTCGAGGCCGGCCCCACCGACGCGATCTTCGCCCGCCCCAAGGACAACTACACCCAGACACTGCTCGAGGCCCGCCAGGTCGCGCCGATGATCGGCCCGATCCGTCCGGATGCCGCCGAACGGCTGCGTTGCGAAGGCCTGGGGGTGACGGTCGGCAAGCGGCGCTGGTTCGGGCCCGATACGCGCAGCGAGATCCTCAAGGGCATCGATCTTGCCCTGCACGCTGGGCAGACCCTGGGCGTGGTCGGCGAGTCGGGCTCGGGGAAGACCACGCTGGCCTTGTCGCTGCTGCGGCTGATGGACGGGGCTGATGGCGCCGTCTGGCTGGCCGGTCGGCGCGTCGACGGGATGCGGGAGCGTGCATTCCGTCCGTTCCGACGGGACCTGCAGGTGGTGTTCCAGGACCCTTACGGGGCGTTGTCGCCGCGCATGAACATTGCCCAGATCGTCGGCGAGGGGCTGGACGTCCACGAGGCGGGCCTGACGCGCGCCGAGCGCCATCGCCGCATCGAGCGCGTGCTCGACGAGGTGGGCCTCGACCCGGCGGTGATGTCGCGCTACCCGCACGAGTTCTCCGGGGGGCAGCGCCAGCGTATCGCCATCGCGCGCGCCCTGATCCTCAAGCCCAAGGTGCTGATCCTCGACGAGCCCACCAGCGCCCTGGACGCGGCCGTGCAGTTGCAGGTGTTGCGGCTATTGCGCGACCTGCAGGCCGAGCACGAGCTCACCTACCTGTTGATCACCCACGATCTCGCCGTGGTGCGCGCGCTGGCACACCGGGTGGTGGTGATGCTGGACGGCGCGGTGATCGAGTCGGGACCGACCGAGCAACTGCTCGATGCCCCCGAGCATGACTACACCCGCCAGTTGATCGACAGCGCCCTGATGGCCTGAGCTTGATGGCCTGAAGGGGGTGGCCTGACCCAGCGTCTTCGACGCCGCCTGGCGGGCGCTCAGCCTGCCTTGCCGGTGCGCTCCACCACGCGGGTGGCCGCTGCCTCTCCACCGCTTACCGCGATGCAGCCGCGACCGGCCGCCTTGGCCGCGTACAGGGCCTCGTCGGCCTGGCGTAGCAGGTCGTCGCCGCTGTCGTCCCGGCGCGGTGGTTCGAGGCTGGCCACGCCAATGCTGGTGCGTGTGTCGCAGGGGGAGAAGTCGGCGCCCTCCACGGCCTCGAGGATGCGCCGTGCCACATCGGCCGCCGCGCGCCGGTCGGCCAGCGGCAGGATGATCGCGAACTCGTCGCCACCGTAACGGGCGATGAAGTCGGTTGGCCGCGAGATCGAGCGCAGGATGTCGGCGAAGGTGCGGATGACCCGGTCGCCCACCTGGTGGCCGAAACGGTCGTTGCAGGGCTTGAAGCGATCGAGGTCCAGCAGCACCAGCGACAGCGGGCTCTCGTGCTCGCGGGTGAGGACCAGGTCCTCTTCCAGCCGGGCGTCGAAGGCGGCGCGATTGCCCAGGCGCGAGAGCTTGTCGGTATCGGCCCGCACGCGCAGCTCACCCGCCAGGGCCTCGAGCTCCTGGTTGCGGTGCTCGAGGTGGGCCAGGATCACCTCGCGCTCCTCTTCTTCGCGACGCAGTTGCCCTTCGCGCTGATTGAGCTCGATCAGACGCATGGCCTGACGGGCGAGGGCGTCCAGGGCGGATCGCTGCTCGGCATCCAGCGTGCGCGGCCGGTGGTCGACCACGCAGAGCGAGCCGAGCGGCAGTCCCTCTGATGTGAGCAGCGGGGCGCCGTAGTAGAAGATGGTGGGTGGGTCGGCGGCGACATTGGGGTTGTCGGCGAAGCGGGGATCCTTGCGGGCATCCGGGACGTAGGTCGCCCGGTCGGGCGTGAGGATGGCGTGGGCGCAGAAGGTCTGGCCCCGTTCGGCCTCCTTGAGGCTGGCGCCATCGACCGACTTGAACCACTCGCGGTCCGCGTCGATCAGGCCGATCAATGCCAGCGGTGTACCCGCGACGTACCGGGCAATGCGGGTGAGGTCGTCGAACGACGCGTCGGGCGGGGTATCAAGGATATCGAGGCCCCGCAGGGCCTCGAGCCGTTCGTCTTCGTTGTCGGGGATGGCTGGCTGCATGGACCTCCGTGCAAGCCGGGGCCGTCCACGGCTGGGCGTGGATCAGCCCTCGAAGCGCTGCATCACCAACGAGGCGTTGGTGCCGCCGAAGCCGAAGCTGTTGGAGAGGACCGTGTTGATCTGTTGGCCCTCGAGCTTCTCGGTGGCGATGTTGGCGTTCTCCGCCTCGGGTTCGAGGGTCTCGACGTTGGCGGACGCGGCGATGAAGTTGTTCTGCATCATCAGCAGCGAGTAGATCGCCTCGTGCACGCCGGCGGCACCCAGCGCGTGGCCGGAGAGCGACTTGGTCGAGGTCACGATCGGTTGGTGATCGCCGAAGACCTCGGTCATCGCCTGCAGCTCGCGCAGGTCGCCGACCTTGGTGGAGGTGCCGTGGGCGTTGACGTAGTCAATCGGCGCCTCGACCGTCGACAGGGCCTGCTGCATGCAGCGCACCGCGCCTTCGCCGGAGGGCTGGACCATGTCGTAACCGTCGGAGGTCGCGCCGTAGCCCGTGACCTCGGCGAGGATGGTCGCGCCGCGGGCCTGGGCGTGCTCGAGCGACTCGAGCACCACCATGCCGCCACCGCCGGCGATGACGAAGCCGTCACGGTCGACGTCGTAGGGGCGAGAGGCCTTGTCGGGCGTGTCGTTGAAGTTCGAGGACAGGGCGCCCATCGCATCGAACATGGCCGACAGCGACCAGTGCAGCTCCTCGCCGCCGCCGGCGAAGATCACGTCTTGCTTGCCGAACTGGATCTGCTCGACGCCGGCACCGATGCAGTGCGCGGAGGTGGAGCAGGCCGAACTGATCGAGTAGTTGATGCCCTTGATCTTGAACGGCGTGGCGAGACAGGCCGAGGTCGTCGAGCCCATGGTGCGGGTGACCATGTACGGGCCGACGCGCTTGATGCCGCGCTCGCGGGCGATGTCGGCGGTGGCGACGATGTTCTCGCAGGAGGAACCGCCCGACCCGGTGATCAGGCCGGCGCGCGGGTTGGAGACCTGCTCCTCGGTCAGGCCGGCCTGCTCGATCGCCTCTTTCATCGCCAAGTAGTTGTAGGCGGCCGCCGAGCCCATGAAGCGCAGCAGTTTGCGGTCGATGTGCTCGGACGGATCGATCTTGAGGGTGCCGGCAACGTGCGAGCGAAAGCCGTGCTCGACCTGCTCGGGGTTGCGTTCGATACCCGAACGACCTTCCTTGAGCGAGGCGAGCACCTCTTGGCAGTTGTTACCCAGGCTGGACACGATGCCCATGCCGGTGATGACGACTCGGCGCATTGAGTAGTTACTCCGAAAGTGCTTCTGTGCTGGTGAACAGTCCTACCCGAAGATCCTTGGCCTCGTAGATGACGACGCCGTCGCAGAGCATCTGCGCATCGGCGATGCCCATCGTGAGCTTGCGCATGATCACGCGCTTCATCTGCACACGATATTCAACCTTCTTGTTTTTCGGCAAGACCTGTCCGGAGAATTTTACATCACCCACGCCCAGCGCACGGCCATGACCCTTGCCGCCACTCCAGCCGAGGAAGAAGCCAACCAGCTGCCACATGGCATCGAGGCCCAGACAGCCGGGCATGACCGGATCGCCTTCGAAATGGCAGCCGAAGAACCACAGGTCCGGGTGGATCGTGAGCTCGGCCTGCATCTCGCCCTTGCCGTACTCGCCGCCTTCGTCGGTGATCAGGTTGATGCGATCGAACATCAGCATCGGCGGCAGCGGCAGCTGCGCGTTGCCGGGGCCGAACATCTCGCCCTTGGCGCAGCGAATCAGGTCATCGTATTCGAAGGTCGATTGGGACATGGTATTCCTGGCGCAAAAACGCGGATGGTACCGCAATCCGGCCCGGTACGCAGCCCGACAGCGCCTGGCTGCACATAACACACAGCGCTTCGCGTCAAATCACCCAGGGCGGGACGCATCGGCTTGGCATAAAATCGGGTGTGTCGCATTGAATGCTAGGGAAACTCTGCGCGATTCGATGACGTCTCTGCGGGACCTCCAACGGCCCAGATGCAAGGCGCAGTCCACCGTGAAGGGCCGTCGCCCTTTACAAGGGCTGCAACGCCGCAGATGGGCCCTTGGAGGCCCGCCCGGAAGGGGCTCGCGGGTTTGCCCGCACTCGGCGTTGCCGCCCCTCGACGGGCAATAAGCCCGTCTTCGGTTCGGCGCCTTGATTGCGAACAAACCCGCGAGCCAGAGATGCCATCGAATCGCGCAGAGTTTCCCCAACCCATGGAGGTGACCCCATGAAAGGATTTCTCGAACGGTCCATGGTGGGCCTGTTGGCCGTGTTGCTCCTGCCGGCCATGAACCTGGCCGTTGGCCAGGCGCAGGCAAGCGAGGACGAGCACGATCACGCGGGCGTGCACGAGTTCCACGAGACCATGGAGGCACTGGGCGAGCACACCGAACGGATCGTGAAGGCAATCAACCACGAGGATTGGCGGTGGGTGGCCAAGGAGGCCCGGGCGATCGCCGATCACCCGCGCCCACCGGCCGAGGAGCGGCAACGCATCATGGCCTTTGCCGGCGACCGTCGAGCCGAATTCCAGGACTACGATCACGCGGCGCACCAGGCGGCCGCCGATCTCGCCGACGTGGCGGCGATGGAGGACGGTCGCGAGGTAATCCGGGCCTTTGCCGATCTGCAGGCCACCTGCCTCGATTGCCACGCCAGTTTCCGCGAGGACTTCCGGGCCCACTTTTACGCGGGCAAGTAGAGGGTCTTTCCCCTCGAATGCCGCCGGGTGCTGGATCGGCCCTGACGCGCGGGGCTGGCGCCTCGCCACTGGAGGCAAAAGGCCGACGTCCCCTGGAGGGCGTCGGCCTTTTTTAATGGAATGGCCTGCTCCCACCCTATTACGCTGTTTGGAGGAACAAACCCATTCAGCAACAGAGGAGGAACAGACCTATGTCCATTGCAACGCTCGGCATCGATCTTGGCAAGACCTCAATGCATGTCGTGGGTTTGGATGCGTCCGGCAAGCCGGTCCATCGCAAGAAGCTTACCCGCACGGCACTGATCCGTTTCCTTTCCAACCTGGCACCGTGCCGGGTCGCCATGGAGTCCTGCGCCGGCTCGCATGACATCGCCCGCAAGGCCGATGCCATGGGACACGATGCCGTGTTGCTCCCTGCCCAGTTCGTCCGGCCCTATACCAAGGGTCAGAAGAACGACA
>NZ_SWAW01000011.1:0-70554 GCF_005096345.1 Guyparkeria sp. SB14A
ACCGCTCTGCGCGTCTTGAGCCGGGCAGGTGCAAGGCGTCCGTCCGCCGCGGAAGGGTGACTCCCTTTCCAAGGACGGCAACGCAGCAGATGCCCGGCTCAAGGCGCGCCCTGCGGGGCCTGGCGAGCCGCCTGTGCTCCGCGTTGCGTCGTCTTGGCGTGGCCACCGGCACGCCGGCGACGACGCGCCTTGATCACGAACGGCTCGACAGGCCAGAGTGGCATGGCATTCGTGCAGAGTTTCCCTAGCCATCGTTCGAGTTCCCCTTGCTACCTTGGCCACCCTTGCCGAAGCGGGCGGCCAGCTGCGCCTGGAAGGCGTCGCCGAAGCTCGGGTTCTCGCCGTCGCGGCGACGCGGCTCGAGCGGCGGGTCGAGCCAGCCCAGCGACTCGATCGCCCCCTGGCTCACGCCCACCAGCATCTGCCGATCGCCCACGGCCACCAGCAGGATGCGTTCGCGGGGGCCGATCGACATCTGCGTGAGCACCTGCATGGGGTAGTTGCCGGCGCGCGCGTCCAGCCGGCCGACGCGCTTGACCACCCAGACCAGGGCGAACATCAGTACCAGCACCAGGATCAGGCTGATCACCAGCTTGACGAGATAGCTCGGCGCGAGCGGATCGATGGCCTCGGCGGCCCTGGCGGGGCCGGCCAGCAGGAGCAGCATCAGGAACGGAATGACTCGCATGACCATCCCGATCAGCGCAGCTTGCGCAGGCGCTCGGCCGGGCTGATGACGTCGGTCAGGCGGATGCCGAATTTCTCGTTGATCACCACCACCTCGCCGCGGGCGATCAGCGTGCCGTTGACCAGCACGTCCAGCGGCTCGCCGGCCAGCCGGTCGAGCTCGACGATCGAGCCCTGGTTCAGCTGCAGCAGGTTGCGGATATTGATCGCGGTGCGGCCGATCTCCATCGAGATGTTGACCGGCACGTCCATGATCACGTCGAAGTTGACCGGGTTCTCGTCATCGTCGGGATGGGCGCCGTCGGCAAACTGCTCCATGCCGACCGGCTCGGCCTCATCGGCCTCACCCTGGCCGCCTTCCGAGTCGGCCTGTTCGGCCATGGCCGCCGCCCAGTCGTCCTCGGTGGACTTGTCGGATTCTTCAGCCATCGTCTTTGTCTCCTGATTGATTCAGCCCGGGGATCTGCGCCCGCAGGATCTCGTTGGGGTGCGTGGCCCGCTCGAGCCGTTCGGGCACCGGCTCCTCGACGCGGATCGCCTTATTGCCCTTGAACACGCCCATCTTGCCGCGGTAGAGCGGCAAGCCGTCGCAGGCAAGCGTGGAGTATTCCGGCATCTCGAAGGGGATCACCTGACCCACTTCCATGTGCGCCACGTCCTTCAGCGACATGCGCACATCGGCCAGATGCGCGGTCAGCTCGATCTCGGCGAAACCCAGTTCGCGCTTGAGTGCCTTGGTCCAGCGCTCGTCGACCTCCAGCCGGTCGCCCTGCATGCCGCCGTCGAGCAGATCGCGGATCGGCTCGATCATCGAGTAGGGCACGACGAAGTCGAACTTGCCGGAACCGCCCTCGACCTCGATGCGGAAGCTCGATACCACCACCACCTCGGTCGCCGAGACGATGTTGGCCAGCTGCGGGTTCATCTCGTGGCTGACGGTCTCGAACATGATCGGGTAGATGCCCGCCCAGGCGTTCTGCATCTCTTCGGTCGCCTGCTCGAGCACCCGCTTGATCACGCGCAGCTCGGTGGGCGTGAAGTCGCGTCCCTCGATCTTGGCGTGCATGCCGAAGCCGCCGAAGAAGTTGTCGACCAGCGAGAACACCAGTCGCGACTCCATCATGAACATCCCCAGCCCCTTGAGCGGACGCACGTGCATCAGCGTCATCGAGGTGGGCACGAACAGGGTGTGGATGTACTCGGAGAACTTGGTCATCTCCACGCCCTCGATCGAGATCTCGACCGAGCGGCGCAGCATGGAAACCAGGCGAATCCGCAGGCTGCGTGCGAAACGCTCGTTGAGCATCTCGAGCGTCGGCAGCCGACCCCGGACGATGCGCTCCTGGGTGGTGAGGTCGTAGGACTTGGCCTGGGTCGGGTCGCCGACCCCCTGCTCGGTCTCGACGTCGCCCTCGTCGACGCCGTTCAACAGCGCGTCGATCTCGTCCTGGGAGAGGATGTCGGCTTCAGACATAAGCGCCTCGCGCCTGTTGGCCCCGTGGCTCCAACCCCGGGGGCATCACCCAACGCATCACTGCATCAGGAGCTTGGTGAAATACACGTTCTCGACCGGCTGCTCGAGCTCGCTGCCGTCCTCGAGGATCCGGTTGATCTCCTCGGTCAGCGACGCCTGCAGCGCCTCCTTGCCCGCCCGCGTGCGCAGTTCGGCCGAATCGACGTCGCTCAGCACCAGCATCACGTCGTTGACGATCCGCGAGCGCTGGGTCTTGATCAACTCCTCGACCTTCGGGTCGCGGGTGACCAGATCGAGCTGCACCTGCAGCACGTTGGCGTCATTGGGCTTGCTCAGGTTGACCGTGATCGGATCGCCCAGCGAGACGGTGATCGGTGGCCCCTTGGGCTCCTCGGCCTCCTCGCTCTGCTCGGCGGTCTCCTCGCCCTCGCCTGCCGGCTTGTCGTCGCCGGTGAGCAACAGCGTCGTCACCACGGCACCGATCGCCAGGATCACGACAATCAACACCGCGAGCAGGATCACGATCAGCTTGTTGCTACCTTTCTTTTCCGCGGTTGCCTCGTCGCCTTCGGCCATCTCTCGTTCCTCGTCACGTGTTTCGGAGTCGGCCCCGTTGTCGGGGCCGGCAGTCACAATCGGTTTAACAAACGTCCGCGATTCTCACGTGTTTGGCCTTGATTTGCCACTCCCTCACCCGAACCCGCCGCCGGGGGTGGCAGGCGTCTTATGCCAGACGACCCAGGCGGCGACCCGCGCCGTTCGGCTCGGGGTTGCCGTACAGGGCCTGGTCGGCCCGACGGAACCAGCCGTCCGCGTCGTCGCCTTCGCGAAACTGGGCCATCCCGATCCGTGCCCTGAGCGGCACCCGCTCGCCGCCGGGCTCGCGCAGCGGGTGATCGCGGAACCAGTCGAGCAACCGCGCGCCCAGGCGACGCGCCCCCTGGTACGGGGTTTCGGGCAGGATCACCACGAACTCGTCCCCGCCGAGGCGGTAGGCGCTGTCGGTCTCGCGCAGGCAGCGATCCAGGCCCTCGGCCACGCGAGCCAGCGCCCGATCGCCAACGTCGTGGCCGTAGGTGTCGTTGATCGCCTTGAAGCGGGTCATGTCGAGGATCAGCAGGCTTGCCTGGCCACCGTAACGCGCCACGCGGGCATGCACGGCCTTGAGTTCGAGGTCGAAGGCGCGCCGGTTCTTGAGACCAGTCAACGCGTCGTGTTCGGCAGCGATCAGGGCGTGCTCGAGCATGCGCAGGTTGCGCAGCGGGTAGGCCACCACGGCGAGCATCTCGCGCAGTGCGGCCAGTTCGGCCTCGCCCACCGGACGGCGACTGTGCAGGCGCAACCGGCCAAAGGGGCGATCGTCCAGCGACAGGGCGACCGGGATGGTGTGCTCGGACGGCTCGCAGACCGTGCCGCAGTAGCGCTCGTCATCCACCTGCCAGGAAATTGACGTCACGGCCAGCAACCCCTCGACGTGCGACCGGATCGTGTCCAGCGCCGAGCCGACGTTGACGCAACGCAGCAGCGAGGCGAGCAGTGCCTCTGCGCGCGCAGCGGGCGTCTCGATCGCCGCGTGGCGCTCGAGCGGCGCGCGATAGGCGCCGGCGAGGCGAGACGGCGCCTGCCCGCAAAGTGATTCGTCGCTGGTGAGGTAGTAGGCCATGCGGTTAAACCCCTGATGTACGACCACTAAGGTGGTCATCGGTTTGGGTCGTCACGGCGGCGTCCAGGCGCGCACCGTGTCGATGCCCAGGGGCTTATGCAGCATGTATGCCAATCAGGATATGTGGTCGGTCTCAACGCACGACTCGCTGCCCTGCCAGGCGCTCCACTCGCGCCCCGCCGTCCGGCTCAGGACTCCTTGCGCCGCGCCAGTACCTCCGCGTAGACCGCGTTGCGCGACAGCGAGGTGGTCCGGGAGACCACGCGAGCGATGGTCTTGGGCGCCACGCCCTCCTCGATCAGCGCCGAGATCAGCGCCTCGGCCTCGGCCGCCGGCGCCTCCGCCCGGGCGTCGGCCGGCGCCACCATGAACACGAACTCGCCCCGGGCGGGAACGTCGCCGTCGGCCAGCTCCCCGACCAAGGCCTCGAGCGAGCCGTGGGCGAATTGCTCGAAACGCTTGGTCAGCTCGCGAGCGAGCACGGCACGTCGATCACCACCCAGGCGTTCGGCGGCCGCGGCCACGCATTTGACGATCCGGTGGGGCGCCTCGTAGAAGACCAGGGTGGCCTCGACGTCGGCCAGGCGGTCGAGCCGGTCGCGACGCGCCTTGTCCTGCGCCGGCAGAAATCCTTCGAACCAGAAGGGACGGGCCGGCAGGCCCGAGGCCGACAAGGCCGCGATCACGGCCGAGGCACCGGGCACCGGCACCACGGGCAGGCCGGCATCGACCAGCACCCGGACCAGCACCTCGCCCGGGTCGCTGATTGCCGGCGTGCCGGCATCGCTGATCAGCGCCGCCGACTGCCCGTCGGCCAACCGGCGGGCGATGGACTCGCTGGCGCCCCGCTCGTTGTGCTCGTGCAGGGCGACCAGTTCCCGGCGCACCCCGAGGTGATCCAGCAGGACGCGCGCGTGCCGTGTGTCCTCGCAGGCGATGAAGTCCACGCCCTTGAGCACCGAGACCGCGCGCTCGCTGATGTCGGCAAGGTTGCCGATCGGCGTGGCCACCACGTAGAGGTGGCCGGGCTCGACCCAGCGACCACCGGTTTCGCCCGCGGGGCGCGACCCCGCATTCGGACTGGACATTTGGTTATACTCACTCACGATTTTTCAGTGTTTCCGGATCCGTTCGAGCGAACGAGCCATCCTCCCGGTGGTCCACCTCGACCGGAGACCACAACCGAACAGCCGGCGATCAGCCGGACGCGACCCCGTCGTCTCCGGCCGCCAGCACGCAAACCGACACGTTACCGGAGACGGATCGCATGCCGACACGCCCTCGCCCGCTCGCCCACCCTGTCACCCGGCGGGCCCTGATGGCCAGCCTGCTGACCCTGGGCCTCGCTTTGGGCGGCTGTGCCCAGATGGCCACCTCGCCGCAGGATGACCAGCGCAAGGCGGCGCAGACGCAGGTCGACCAGGCCATCAGCGCCGAGGACCCGGCCGCCTTGGCCCGCGCCCGCATGGCGCTCTCTCAGACGCTTTCCGGCGCGGCCCGCGCCGAACAGCAGCTGGGCGCACTGGAAACCGCGATCGATGCCCACGAACTGGCGCTGGCCCGCGAACTCTACCAGCAGGCGGATACCGAGGGGCGCTGGCAGGCGATCAATGCCCGCCGCGCAGCCATTGCCCGCGGTGTGGGCGAATGGAGTGCCGGCAATCCGGATCAGGCCCGGCAAACCATCCATCGCATTCCCCTGCCGCTGGATGCCGACAGCGAGCGCCGACGCCTGATCCTGCTCGGCGCGCTCGAGGCCGAGCTGGGCAATCCCCTGGCCGCGGCACGCTACTACGCCGCGGTCGACGATCGGCTCGCCGACGATCAACGCCAGGAAAACCACGCCCGCCTGTGGAACCGGCTTACCGAGGTGCCGACCGACCGCCTGCGTCGTGCCGCCGAGGACACCACCGACCGCCAGTTTGCCGGCTGGGTGCAACTGGCCCTGACCTACCGCGAACAACCGGGTCAGATCGACCGCTGGATGGCCGATCACCGCAGCCACCCGGCGATCGACAGCGGGTTTATCGAGATGCTCGGCGCCGCCGCCCCGGTGGGCCAGCTGACCGCACCGGCCGCAACCGGCCCGGTCGCCGTCCTGCTGCCGGAAGGCGAGCGCTACGCCGGCATCACCCGCGAGATCCGCGCCGGCATCGAGTACGCCCGCGACAATGGTGCGCTGGGTAGCCGGGAGCTGCTGTTCTTCGACTCGGGCAGCGACCGGATCGGCGCCAACGCCGCGATCGAGCAGGCTCAACGGGCGGGCGCGGCCCTGATCATCGGCCCGTTGCTCAAGGATCAGCTGGGTGCGCTGGCCGCCCTACCGGCCGATGGGCCGCTGGCCATCGCGCTGAATACGCCCCCGTCGGGCGAAAGCCTGCCCGTTGGCGTGGTCAGCTTCTCGCTGTCGCCGGAACAGGACGCCGCGGCGGTCGCCCGGCGCATGTGGACCGACGGCCACCGCCGGGCCGCGATCTTCTCGGCCGACCACCGACTGGGCGAACGCACCCGCGAGGCCTTCGCCAACGAGTTCGAACTGCTGGGTGGCGAGGTCGTCGACCGCGCCCGTTTCGCCTCCGGCCAGACGGATTTCTCCAGCGAACTGCGCGACCTGTTGCGGGTACGCACCAAGTCCGACGACGGCCCATTCCAACCCATCATCCGCGACGACCTCGATGCGATCTTTCTGGCCGCCAGCGGCGACGAGCTGACGCTGGTGGTTCCGCAACTCGACTATTTCGGTGCCGAGGACCTGCCGCGCTACGGCCTGGGACTGGCCTACAACGGCAACCGCGATCCGCGCGGCGATGCCGACAAGGACGGCGTGATCATCCCGATCGCCCCCCTGCTGCTCGCCGGCACGGCCGGCCCGGAACACCCGCTGCGCATCACCTACGAGCAGGCCCAGCTGGCCGGCTCGCTGCCCCGCCTGTTCGCCTTCGGCGCCGATGCCGCGGCACTGGCCGGGCGCATGGACACCCTGTTGCAAGGCGGGACCCTGGACGGGCTGACCGGCGAGCTGTCGGTCACCGCCACCGGCGTGGTCGAGCGCCAGCCGCGCTGGGGGCAGTTCCGGGACGGCCTGATCCGGCCGGTCGACCCGACCCCGGGCGCCGCCCTGCCGGATTCGATCACCAGCCCGACCCGGCTACCGGGCACCACCTCGCCCGACGCGACCATGGGCGGCGCCGACCAACCGACCTTGACGCCCTGACCGGCCGCAAGGCAGTCGATCGAGCATGACACGCCGCGGCATGGACGCCTTACGGCACTGGTGGCGCCGCCACGAGGCTGCTGACGATGGACCGCATGCCCATCGACGCCGCTTCGGCCAGGAGGCCGAGGCGTTGGCCCTGGCCCACCTCGAGCGGGCCGGCCTCACGCCGTTGCGGCGCAACGCCCGCGCCGGACGCGGCGAGATCGACCTGATCCTGCGCGACGGCGACACCCTGGTGTTCGTCGAGGTGCGCGCCCGCGGTGGCGGGGCCCTGGTGAGTGCCGCGGAAAGCCTGTCGCCGCGCAAGTGCGCCAAGGTGCGCGAAACCGCCGAGCGCCTGATCGCGGCCCAGCCGGCCTGGCAAGGACTCTACTGCCGTTTCGACGTGGTAGCGGTCACGGCGCGCGGCGACCACAATCACATCGACTGGCTGGCCGACGCCTTTTAGGGAAGGTCGGCACGACTCACCATGACGGCACGCAACCACTTCGCCACGACTGCACGGACCCGACACGCATGAGCGACATTCTCGACGGCCTGAAACAACGCTTCGACAAGGATCTCGCCGAGATCGGCCAGTTGCTGGACGCCGGTGCGCCGCAGGCGCTCGAGGCCGCGGGCGTCATCCTGACCGCCGTACTGAACGGCCAGCGCGTCTACGCCTGCGGCTCGCGCGAGCGCAGCGACATGGCGCACTACTTCGCCCGACTGATGACCGGGCAACTGGAGCACCCGCGGCCGGGCCTGCCCGTCATGGCCCTGTCCGAATACCCGGGCGGCAAGGAGCCGTTCGTCCGTTCCATTCGCGCACTGGGCGCCCAGAGCGACGTGCTGTTCGCCATCAGCTGCAACGCGGTCGACGGCATCCTGCCAGCGCTGCGCGCGGCCCACGAGCGCGACATGCAGGTGGTCCTGCTCTCGGCGGGTTCCGAAGAGGTGATCGCCCCGCACCTGCACAGCCAGGATCGACTGATCTGCATCCCGACCGAGCGCCCCGGCATCGCCTACGAGACGCAGATCAAGTGCATCCACGCCCTGGTCGACCTGGTCGACCGTCAACTGCTCGGCCTGACCGACTGACTCCCATGAGCGCACTCGACGCCTTCCTCGACCAGCTTGCCCACGTCCTGCCGGCCGAACGCATCCTCCGGGATGCCGGCTCGACCTGGGCCTACGGCATGGACAACAGCCGGGTTCATCACGCCCCGGCGGTGGTGGTCTTCCCGGAAGATCACGACGAGGTGGCCGAGATCATGCGCCTGGCCTACGCCCACCGCGTGCCGGTGACCACGCGCGGACGCGGCACGGGCACGGCCGGCGGCTCGGTGCCGGTACGCGGCGGGGTGGTGCTGGTCACCGATCGCATGACCCGGGTGCTCGACTTTCGCCCCGAGGACCGCCTGATCGTGGTCCAGACCGGGATGATCAACGCCGACCTGCAACGTATCGTCGGCGAACGGGGCTTTTTCTGGCCACCCGACCCGACCAGCAATGCCCTGTGCACCATCGGCGGCAACCTCGGCTGCAACGCCGCCGGTCCGCACGCGGTCAAATACGGCACCACGCGGGAGAACGTGTTGGGCCTCAAGGCCGTCGACGGCCGGGGCCGGACCATCAAGGCCGGCTCGCAGACCACCAAGGGCGTGGTCGGGCATGACCTGACCCGGCTGCTGATCGGCTGCGAGGGCACGCTGGGCGTGATCACCGAGGCGACGCTCAAGCTCACGCCGCTGCCGGAGACCCGGCGCCTGCTGCGCGCCTTCTACCCGGACATGCATGCCGCCTCGGCGGCGGTCTCGCGCGTGATGGCCCAGCCGGCCACCCCGGCGGCGATCGAGTTCATCGACGGCAATGCCCTCGACCTGCTGCGCAAGAACTCGGCGGTCGAGATCCCATCATCCGCGGGGGCCATGCTGATGATCGAGGTCGACGGCGACGAGAGCGGTATCGACGCGACGGTCGAACGGGTGGTCGCGGCGGCGCGCTCGCCGGAGGCCGACATCGCCGTCGCGCAGACCGCCGAGGAACAGGCGCGCCTGTGGGCCGCCCGCAAGGCGCTCTCGCCCACCCTGCGCCAGGTCGCGCCGAAGAAGATCAATGAGGACGTGGTCGTGCCAGTCTCGCGCATCCCGCGCCTGATCGAGACCCTGGACGAGATCGCCACCCGGCATGCCATCACCATCGTCAGCTTCGGTCACGCCGGCAACGGCAACATCCACGTCAACCTGCTGGTCGACCCGGACGACCCGGCGCAGATGGCCGGCGCCGAGCAGGCCCTGGACGAGGTGTTCGACGCGGTGCTGCGCCTCGACGGCACGCTCTCCGGCGAGCATGGCATCGGGCTGGTCAAGCGTGAGTTCGTCTCCCGCGAGATCCCGCCGGATTCGCTCGACCTGATGCGCGGCATCAAGGCGGTCTTCGACCCGGCCGGCATCCTCAACCCGCACAAGAAACTGCCCGACCGACCCGACGAGGCATTGCCGTCCTGACTCTGTGGCAGACTGTGCCGTCTAGGGAAACTCTGCAAGAATGCCATGCCACTCTGGCTTGGCGAGTCGCCCGTGCTCCGCAGGGCACGCCTTGAGCCGGGCACCTGCTGCGTTGTCGTCCTTGGAAAGGGAATCACCCTTCCGCGGCGGACGAACGCCTTGCATCTGCCCGGCTCAAGGCGCGCAGAGCGGTATGGCATTCATGCAGAGTTTTCCTAGCGACACGACCCCACTCGGCTGACCCGGGCCGATCCGGGGCCCCGATTCCAGGAGGAGCGTCCCACGTGGACCATAGCGTCACCTTTCTCGCCACCGCGACCATCACCGGCTTTGCACTGGCCACCATCCTGCTGCTGGTGGACCAGTGGCAACGCTTCGAGCGGCTTTCCTTCCGTCTGCCCGGTCTGCTGATCGCGGTCGCCGCCCTGGTCGGCCAGGGTGCCCTGCTCTACCAGCTGGGCTTCCAGCCCAACCCGGCCGCGCTCAACCTGAGCGTGCTCAATGCGCTCGCCGCGGTATTCGGCCTGGCCAGCGCGATCACGGTGGTCAGCGCCTTCCGCGAACGGCTCGAGGGCATTGCGGTGGTCTTGCTGCCGGTCACGGCGATCACGGTGTTCCTGACCGTGTTCGTGCCCGAATCGAACGTGCCCATCCGCACCGGCGAGATCGCGCTGGATGCGCATATCCTGATCTCGCTGTCGGCCTATGCCCTGCTCACCCTGGCCGCCCTGCAGGGCGTGATGCTCCTGATCCAGCACCAGGCACTGCACGGCCACCACCCGGCCGGCTGGATCCGTCGACTGCCGCCGATGGAATCGGTCGAGCAGCTGATGTTCCGCTTCATCGTCATCGGCTTTCTGCTGCTTACCCTGGCCCTGGTCACCGGCTTTCTGTTCCTGGAGAACATCTTCGCCCAGCACCTGGTGCACAAGACCGTCCTGTCGGTGATCGCCTGGGTGGTGTTCGCCGTGCTGCTCGCTGGTCGGCACATCGCCGGCTGGCGCGGGCGCACCGCGGTCCAGTGGACGCTGGCCGGCTTCATCCTGATGGGCCTGGCCTACTTCGGCACCAAGATCGTGCTCGAGTGGATCCTCAACCTCGGCTGAGCCACCCGGGTGAGCCCCGCTCGGGGCGCACGGGATACGTGACCCGGCACGCCCTGAACGCGCGCCGGGTCACCGGTGCCGGGCCGCGTGCGCCGACCACGACCACCCGGCTCGAAATACGGCGGTCTTCGCCGTACACTTCCCGCTGGTTCAATCACAAGCGCACCCCCTCTTGAACGAAATACCCTTAGGTTTTCTGTTCACGGCCCTGGCCGTGCTCATCGTCCTGTCCGCCTTCTTCTCCAGCTCGGAGACCGCGCTGATGGCGCTCAACCGCTACCGGTTGCGCCACCTGGCAAAGCAGGGTCAACGCGGTGCGGTGCTCGCCTCCCGGCTGCTCGACGAGCCCGATCGCCTGATCGGCCTGATCCTGCTGGGCAACAACTTCGTCAACATCCTCGCCTCGTCGATCGCCACCGTGATCGGCCTGCGGCTGTTCGGCGATTCCGGCATCGCGATCGCGACCGGGGCGATGACCCTGCTGTTGCTGATCTTCGGCGAGGTGGCGCCCAAGACGGCCGCCGCGGTCTTCCCCGAACGGTTCGCCTTCCCCGCCTCGTTCGTCTACACGTTCCTGATCCGCCCGCTGCGTCCGGTGATCTGGCTGATCAACTGGCTGGCCAACGGCCTGCTCTCGATCTTCGGCCTGCACCCGAAGAACCGGGGTTCGAACGCGCTGACACGCGCCGAATTGCATACCATCGTCCGCGAATCCGGCCAGCGCCTGCCGGACCTCGACCAGACCATGCTGCTGTCGGTGCTCGAGCTCGGCCAGGCCAGCGTCGAGGACATCATGATCCCGCGCGCCGAGATCGTCGGCATCGACATCACGCAGGACTGGGACGATATCCTCGACCAGCTGATCCACGCGCAGTATTCGCGGCTGCCGGTGTTCGAGGGCTCGGTCGAGCACACCATCGGCATCATCAACGTCCGCCGCCTGATCGGCCCGCTGATCGACCAGAGCCTGACGCTCCCGCGTCTCAAGCGCCGGCTGGCCGAGCCCTATTACGTCCCCGAGGGCACACCACTGACCACCCAGCTGCTGAATTTCCAACGCCAGGAGCGCCGCTCGGCACTGGTGGTCGACGAGTACGGCGACATCCAGGGCCTGGTGACGCTCGAGGATATCCTCGAGGAAATCGTCGGCGAGTTCACCACTTCACCCGACTCGGATCACGAGGGCATCACGCTCCAGGACGACGGCCGCTACATCGTGCGCGGCAACCTGCCGATCCGCGAGATCAACCGCGAGCTCGAGGTCGAGCTGCCCACCGACGAGGCCAGCACGCTCAACGGTCTCGTGATCGAGCAACTGGAATCCCTGCCCACCGTGGGCGCGGCCATCGAGCTGCCCGATGCCCACATCGAGGTGCGTACGGTAAGAAAGCGCGCGGTCGACACGGCCCTGATCACCACCTTCAAGCGCGACGACAGCGAGGGCTGAGGGCGCATGGCGAAGAAGAGCCAGACCGCCTTCGTCTGCCGCGAGTGCGGTGCCGACCACCCCAAGTGGGCCGGCCGCTGCAGCGAGTGCGGCGTCTGGAACAGCCTCGCCGAGATGCGCCTGCCGGGCGGCAAGTCACCCGCCCGCGAGGTGGCCGGCTACGCCGGCGAGGCGCCGCAGATCACCGCCATCGGCGAGGTGGAGGTCTCCGACACCCCGCGCGAGTCGAGCGGCCTGGGCGAGCTCGACCGGGTGCTCGGCGGCGGGCTGGTACCCGGCTCGGTGGTCCTGCTCGGCGGCGATCCGGGCATCGGCAAGTCCACCCTGCTGCTGCAGACCGTGCTCGGCCTGCAGGACCGCATCGAGTGCCTGTACGTCACTGGCGAGGAATCCCTGCAGCAGGTCGCCCTGCGAGGTCGGCGGTTGGGCACGGACCTGGCCGGGCGGGCCGGCGAACTGACCCTGCTCTCCGAGACCCGCATCGAATCCATTCTCGCGGCCTGCTCGAAATCCCTCCCCGGGCTGATGGTGGTCGATTCGATCCAGACCCTCTATACCGAGGAACTCTCGGCCGCGCCGGGTTCGGTCTCGCAGCTCAGGGAGGCGACCGCCCAGCTGGTGCGCTTTGCCAAGCGCCATGACGTGATCGTGCTGATCGTCGGGCACGTGACCAAGGAAGGGGCGCTGGCCGGTCCGCGCGTGCTCGAGCACATGGTCGACACGGTGCTCTACTTCGAGGGCGACCCCGGCGCGCGCTTTCGCGTCATCCGCGCGGTCAAGAACCGCTTCGGCGCGGCCAACGAGGTGGGCGTGTTCGGCATGACCGATCACGGCCTGAAGCCCGTCTCCAATCCCTCGGCCATCTTCCTTTCCCGCCACGAGAAGCCGGTCCCCGGCAGCGTGGTGATGGTCACCCGCGAGGGCACCCGCCCGATGCTGGTCGAGGTCCAGGCGCTGGTGGCCGACCACCCCGGCGGCGGCTCGCGCCGGCTGACCGTCGGGCTCGACCAGAACCGCCTGGCGATGCTGCTCGCCGTGCTGCACCGCCACGGCCAGGTCGCCTTGTTCGACCAGGACGTGTTCCTCAACGTGGTCGGCGGCGTGCGTGTCAACGAGACCGCCGCGGATCTCGCCAGCCTGATCGCCATGCTCTCGAGCTTCCGCGACCGCCCCCTGCCGCAGGGGCTGGTGATCTTCGGCGAGGTGGGCCTGGCCGGCGAAATCCGCCCGGTTCCCGGCGGCCCGGAACGACTGACTGAGGCGGCGAAGCACGGCTTTACCCGCGCGATCGTCCCAAGGGGCAACAAGCCGCCCAAGCCGATCGACGGGCTCGAGGTCATCGCCGTGGCCCACCTCGACGAGGCGATCGAGGCCGTCGACACGTTCTGAGCGTCGGTCGTTCGGGCCACGGCTTTTGGCCGCCCCACCCCGCAACGATATAATCGGGGCCGCTATCCGAGAGGCTTCCCATGGATTCTTCCCCCGCGTCCAAGACCATCAATCCGCAGACCGTCGAGAACGGCGATCCCTCCGCGATCACCCGCTACGAGCAGGCCCTGGCCGAGCTCGAGCAGATCGTCGCGCGCCTGGAGACCGGCGAGCAGAGCCTCGAGCAGTCGCTGAAGGACTACGAGCGCGGTGTCGAGCTCGAGCGCCAATGCCAGCGTGCCCTCGACGAGGCCGAGCGACGCGTGGCCGCGATCAACGAACCGGACGCCGACGAGACCGGACGCGACGAGCGCTCGTCCTGACGCCCGTGACCGATACGACACCCCACGTCCCCGACGCCACCGGAATCCGCCTGGCCGCCCCGGACGGTTTCGACGACTGGCTGACCGACGTTCGCGACCAGGTGGAGCAGCGCCTGACCGAGTCGCTCGACCGTCGGCTCGCCGACACCCCACCCCGGCTGGCAAGCGCCCTGCGCCACGCCACTCTCGGCGGCGGCAAGCGATTCCGCCCGGCCCTGGTCTTCCTCGGCAGCCTGATCGGCCGCCCGTGGCCGGCGACCACCGAGGCGCGCTTCGACAGCCTGTGGCCGGCGGCGATCGCCGTCGAACTCGTGCACGTCTACTCGCTGGTCCACGACGACCTGCCGAGCATGGACGACGACGACCTGCGTCGCGGGCGCCCCACCCTGCACCGCGCCTTCGACGAGGCCACCGCCATTCTCGCCGGTGACGCCCTGCAGAGCCTGGCCTTCACCACGCTGGCCGAAGCCGAGGCCGATGCACCGACCCGACTCGACTGGACCCGCCAGCTCGCCGCGGCGATCGGTCCGGCGGGCATGGTCGGCGGTCAGGCGATCGATCTCGCCCTCGCCGGGCAGGCGGGGGACGACGATGCCCCGGATCTCGCCCGACTGGCCGACCTGCACGATCGCAAGACCGGCGCACTGATCCGCGCCTCGCTGGGCCTGGGGGCGCGCTGGGCGGGTCTTCCGGAACGCCAACTGCGGCTGGTCGACCGCTTCGGTCGGCTGCTGGGCCGCGCCTTCCAGATCCAGGACGACATCCTCGACGTCACCGGCTCGGCCGACGACCTGGGCAAGACCCCGGGCAAGGACGCCGCCGCCGACAAGTGCTCCTACGTTACCGTCGCCGGCCTCGACGGGGCGCGACGCGAACTCGACGACACCGTGCGCCACGCCCACGCCGTGTTGTGGGAGATGGGCACCCTCGGCGCCGACCCGGAGGCATTGTCCGCCTGTCTCGACTTCGTGACCCGGCGCAACCACTGATGCCGCTGTCGCCCCGCCAGACGCACCTGCTGGACCTGATCGAACAGCCGGCCGATCTTCGCGCCCTCTCGCGCGGCTCGCTCGCCGCGCTTGCCGACGAGATGCGACATGCCCTGCTCGAGCAGGTCGAGGCGACCGGCGGGCACCTGGCCGCCAACCTCGGCGTGGTCGAGCTCACCCTGGCACTCCACCGGGTGTTCGACACCCCCCATGACCGGCTGGTCTGGGACGTCGGCCACCAGACCTACCTGCACAAGATGCTCACCGGTCGGCGCGGGTGGATGAGCCGACTGCGCCAGCACGGCGGGCCGGCCGGCTTCACCCGGCGGGTGGAAAGCGAGTACGACCCCTTCGGCGCCGGCCACTCCAGCACCTCGATCAGCGCGGCACTCGGCATGGCCCTGGCCGCCGAACGCAAGGGAGAAGACCGCCAGGCGGTGGCCATCATCGGCGACGGCGCGATGACCGCTGGCCAGGCCTTCGAGGCCCTCAATCACGCCGGGGACCGGCAGGCGAACCTGTTGGTGATCCTCAACGACAACGAGATGAGCATCTCGGCGAACGTCGGTGCGCTGAACCAGCACCTGACCCGCCTGCGCAGCAACCCGCTGATCGAGCGTTTCCGCCATTCCGGCGAGGAAATGCTCGCCCAGGCCGGGCCGCTGGGCGAGCTGATCGGCTCGACGCGGGCCGGGTTGCGCGACGGGATGCGCCACCTGTTGGGCGCCTCGAGCCTGTTCGAGGAACTGGGCTTTCGCTACTTCGGTCCGATCGACGGCCACGACCTCGACACCCTGCTCGACACCCTGTCCAACCTGCGCCAACAAGACGGGCCGCGCCTGCTGCACGTGGTCACGCAGAAGGGCCGCGGCCTGGCCCCGGCCGAACGCGACCCGGTCGGGTTTCACGGCGTGGGTCGCAATGGGGTAAGCCGGGCGATGGCGTCCTCGGGTGACAAGGTCACCACGCCGGCCGGCCCGCCGACCTGGACCGAGGTGGCCGCCACCCGGCTGGAGCACCACGCCGCCAAGGACGAACGGGTGGTCGCGATCACGCCGGCGATGATCGAGGGTTCCGGGCTCAAGGGGTTTGCCGACCGCTTCCCGGAGCGCCTCTACGACGTGGGCATCGCCGAGCAGCACGCGGTAACACTGGCCGGGGGGCTCGCCACCGAGGGCATGCGCCCGGTGGTCGCGATCTACTCGACCTTCCTGCAACGCGCCTGGGACCAGGTGATCCACGACATCGCCCTGCAGGATCTGCCGGTGACCTTCCTGGTCGATCGCGCCGGCCTGGTGGGCCCGGACGGCCCCACCCACGCCGGCAGCTTCGATCTTGCGCTCGCGACCAGCGTGCCGAATCTCGCCGTCGCCACCCCGGCCGACGCCCGCGATCTGGACGCGGCGATCGACTGGGCGCTGGCCCACGACGGACCGTGTCTCGTCCGCTATCCCCGTGACAAATGCCCGGCCGAGCTGGGTGGTCACGCATTGGCCGAGGGCATCACCGCTCCGACCCTGCTGCGTCGCAGCGCGGCGAAGGCGCCTCGGCGCGTCCTGGTGATCGGCGTCGGCGCGATGGTCGAGCGACTAATCCCGATCTGCGAGACGCTGGATGCCACCCTGGTCAACCTGCGCTGGGCGCGGCCGCTGGCAATCGAGCCGCTCGCCGAACTCGCTGCAGAGCACGACGCGGTCGTCACGGTCGAGGAAGGGGCGCGCATCGGCGGGGTCGGCAGCGAGCTGTTGCTGGCGCTGGCCGAGCGGGGCGTGAGTCGTCCGGGCCTGCGTCTGGGGATCGAGGACCGATTCATCGAACATGGCAGCCGCGAGGAGTGCCTGGCCGACACCGGGCTTGATTCTGGATCGATCGCCGCTAGTATCGCCGCATTTATAGGGGACTCAGACAAGGTGAGCGCCACATGAGCACCGCGTATTCGCTGCCGTCAGGGGGCAGCTACACCCTGACCACCGAGGTCGAGTTCGCCGCCGCCCACCGGTTGCACGGCTACGACGGCAACTGCGCCCGGCTGCACGGCCACAACTGGCGCGTGGTGATCGAGGTCACCGGCCAGACGCTCGACGAGGTCGGCATGGTGGTCGATTTCAAGGTCATCCGCGCCCAGGCGCGCGAGATCGCCAAGCGGCTCGATCACGCCTACCTCAACGAGGTGCCGCCATTCGATTCGGTCAATCCCACCGCCGAACACATCGCGGCCTACTTCCACCAGGCGCTGGCCGCCGGCTTCGATACCGACGCCTACCGGGTCTCGGCCGTGACCGTCTGGGAGAACGACCGTTCGGCGGTCACGTTCCGCCCCTGAGGGAAACCCTGAGCCGCCCGGCGAGGCACGTTGCGACGTGCTAGAGTCTGGCCCCACGCGGCGCCAGCCCACCCCATTCACACAGCGTTTGAACTGCCCATGAACAGCCACGACATGCCCGATGTCCAGTCCAGCCACGATGCGCGCGATATCGCGATCGACCAGGTGGGCATCAAGGCGATTCGTCATCCCATGACGTTCCTCGACGACGGCCGCGAGCACGCCACCGTCGCCGAGTGCCAACTGACCGTCGGCCTGCCCGCCGACAAGAAGGGCACCCATATGTCGCGCTTCGTGGCGCTGCTCAACGAGGGCCCGCTCACGCTGTCGATTGCCGGTCTGTCCGACTGGACCCGGGCGATGATCGAGCGACTCGAGGCCCAGTCCGGCGAGGCGCACTTCACCTTCCCCTATTTCGTCGCCAAGGATGCGCCGGTCAGCGGCCAGGGTGCGATGATGGACTACGACGTGACCCTGATCGGGCGCGTCGAACACGGCCGGCCCCACGTCGGCCTGAAGCTGGTGATCCCCGTCACCAGCCTTTGCCCCTGCTCCAAGGAGATCTCGGCCTACGGCGCGCACAACCAGCGCTCGCACATCACGGTCGAGACCGAGGTCATCGACCCCGCGCTGTCGCTGCGCGACCTGATCGCCGCGGTCGAGGCCGAGGGCTCCTGCCCGCTGTGGGGGCTGTTGAAGCGCCCGGACGAGAAGTGGATCACCGAGTACGCCTTCGACAACCCGAAATTCGTCGAGGACATGGTGCGCGACGTCGCCAACGCCCTGGAAGGCTACCCGGGCATCAACGGCTTCTCGATCGGCGTCGAGAACTTCGAGTCGATCCACAACCACTCGGCCTGGGCCGTGATCCATCGCCCGGGACGATAGGCCGCAGGACGGACCCACCCGCCATCGGTTCCGGTTCAACCGATCTCGCAACAAAAAAGGCCCCGTCTCGACCGGACGGGGCCTTCGTTTTGGGTGACTCGGTCGGGCGGCTGCCGCCCGACCGCGACGGTCACTCCAGTTCGGCGTTGATCCGCGAGAGGATCACCGCGCGGTCCTGCGGCAGGGTGCCGCCGGCGACGTTGATGCGCTCGATGCGCACATCGGTGCCGCCGTCACGCCGCGGCTGGACCTCGAGGTTCAGGTGCAGGGTCATCTCGGCGTCCTTGTCGACGGTCACGCCGCGCATGACGATGCCCTCGTAGAGCGCTTGCGGGTAGCTGTGCTTGACCTCGATCTCGCCGTCGTCCTGGTCGCGCGAGACCGGATCGAAGCCGAGGCGATCGAGGGCCAGACCGACGCGGTTCCAGGCACGCGGGAAGGACTGGCTGACCTCGATGTAGCGATCCTCGGGCTCCTCGCCGGTGATCACCTTGGAACGGGCGGAGAACTTCTGCCCGACCAGGGCGCGTGACTCCTCGGCATCGCTACCCGAGAGGTAGGCCGCCAGCCGCGACATGGTCTCGGCGGTCATGGCCTGCGAATCCACCGGGTTGCTGTACTCGAAGGTGGTGCTCTCGTCGCCGGGGACCAGCGGCTCGTCGCCGGTCAGCTCGCGCTTCTGGCCGGTGACGAACACCAGCGTCTCGTTGTCGGCCTCGCCACGCTCGATGCGCAGGCGCACCTTCTCGATCGAGTCCGGCTTGAACAGGGTGTCCTGGGCGATCTTGAGGAAGCTCATGATGTTGAAGCCGCCCCCGTCGTTGCTTGCCACGCCGGTCCAGTCGGTCTCGATCAGGCCGACACCGGGCTCGAGTCGGCGGATCGAGTAGCCCTCGTCACGCAGGAAGCCCTGCAGCTTCGGCCAGACCGAGTCCGGGTCGGTGCCCACGACCAGGTAGCGGCTACCCGGCTCGCCGGCCACCCGGATGTCGGTGCCGGTCGCCAGTACGCCGGATTCCTCGTTGCGCGCCATCGCCTCGGCGCGGGCGGAGGCGATCTCGGGCAACGCGACCGAACCGCCGGCCGCGGGGCCGGAGAAGGCCGGCGGCACTTCCAGCTGCGCGGCGCGCTCGGCGTCACGGTCGTCATCGCCGCCGACGAACGGGATGCTGGAGCAACCGCTGATCAGGCCGGTGGCCGCCAGCGCGGCGAAGGTCAACATCCGGGAAGGGGTGGGGTATCGCATGCCTGTTCGGTTCCAGTGTCTTGGTTGAATGTCGGGTGGGGAAAATTCGGTACGCGTGGTGCCGGTCAATCGGGATCGAGACAGCCGGCCTCGTTGAGTGCTTCCTCGACCCCGGCCTGGTAGACGTCGTCCAGCGGCGTCAACGGCAGCCGGAGCGTCGGCCCGATCAGGCCCATGCGGTGGAGGGCCCATTTGACCGGGATCGGATTGGTCTGGCAGAAGAGCTCGCGGTGCAACGGGGCCAGGCGGGCGTCCAGCGATTCCGTGGTGGCCTGGTCGCCGGCGAGCGCGGCCTCGGCCATCTGCGCCATCAACCGCGGCGCGACGTTGGCGGTAACCGAGATGCTGCCCTTGCCCCCGGAGAGCATGCAGGCGGCGCCCAGGTTGTCCTCGCCACTGTAGACGGCGAAGTCGTCCGGGCCACGCTGGATGATGTCGCGCATGCGCTCGATCGAGCCGGTGGCCTCCTTGATGCCGACGATATGGGGGTGCTCGGCCAGCGACAGGGTGGTGTCCGGGGCCATGTCCACCGCCGTGCGGCCGGGGACGTTGTAGAGGATCATCGGCAGGTCGACCGCGTCCGCGATCGCCCGGAAGTGCTGCTTGAGCCCTTCCTGGGTGGGCTTGTTGTAGTAGGGCGTGACCGACAGGTGCGCATCCGCACCGGCCGAGCGGGCGCCGCGCGCCAGCGCCAGCGCCTCGCGGGTGGAGTTCGCCCCGGTGCCGGCGATCACCGGCACGCGGCCGGCGGCCAGGTCGACCGTGGCGCGAATGACCGCAATGTGCTCCTCGTAATCGAGGGTGGCCGACTCGCCGGTGGTGCCGACGGCGACGATCGCGTGGGTGCCGGCATCGACATGCCACTCGATCAGGCGTTTGAGACCGACATAATCCACTGCGCCGTCGTCGTGCAATGGGGTGACCAGGGCCACCATGCTGCCGGTAATCGTGTTCGCCGCCATGTCGCCTCGCGTGTGTCTAGATCGCCTACGGATCGGTGGATCGTGGCCGTCCGGCCCCGGCGACGACCTTCTTCCAGGTCGATCGGGGGCGGGGCCAAACTCGCATAGTACCGGCAGTTATCGGCCAGTGACAAGCCGGGTCCACTGCGCTCCGACGGCCGGTCTCCACGGCCCGCACGGCCCCTCGGACGGCTGCTATATTGGCAGCAGGCATCGGGCGTTACCGGCCCGGTTTCATCACGACGTCACAGCCGAGGAGTTCCATCGAGTCCAATGAGTAGCAAGACCGCCGCCACCGCGTCCCCCGACCCCCGCCCAGGCCAGAAAGCGCCCGACTTCTCCGGCCAGACCACCGACGGCGACACGTTGACCCTCGCCAACCTGCGCGGCCAACCGCTGGTGCTGTACTTCTACCCGCGCGACAACACCCCGGGCTGCACCACCGAGGCGCGCGATTTCCAGGCCGCCCTGCCCGCCTTCGAGGCGGCCGGCGCCCGGGTCGTGGGGGTGTCGAACGACGATGCCGCCAGTCACCGCAAGTTCTGCGACAAGCAGGGTATCGACTTTCCCCTGATTGCCGACACCGACCGCTCGGTCAGCCAGGCCTTCAACGTCCTGCGCATGAAAAACATGTTCGGCAAGCGCTTCGAGGGCATCGAGCGCAGCACCTTTCTCATCGACGCCGACGGCGTGATCCGGGAGGCCTGGCGCAAGGTCAAGGTCCCCGGTCACGTCGAGGCGGTACTCGAAGCGGTCAAGGCCCTTTAACGACGACCGCTCGCCCGCCCGCCAATCACAGGGACAAGCTCACGCGATGATCACCACCACCCGCAAGACCCGCTGCCTGTTCATCCTCGACACCAACGTGCTGATGCACGACCCCACCGCCCTCTACCGCTTCATGGAGCACGACATCTACCTGCCGATGATCGTGCTCGAGGAGCTCGACGCCGGCAAGAAGGGCCAGTCGGAGACCGCGCGCAACGTGCGGCAGGTCAGCCGGTTCCTCGACGAGATGCTCGCTGACGTCGACATGACGACGATCAATCAGGGTCTGCCCATCCACACCACCCTGCACGGCCAGCCGGAGCACGCGGTGACACCCACCGGGCGGCTGTTCCTGCAGACCCGCGAGGAGAGCAACGACCTGCCGGTGAGTCTGCCGGGCAGCCGGGCGGACAACCAGATCCTCGGTATCACGCTTGCCCTGCAAGAGCGGGTCACGGACCGCGAGGTGATCCTGGTCTCCAAGGACATCAACCTCCGGATCAAGGCGACTGCCGTCGGGCTGAAGGCCGAGGACTACCACAACGACCAGGTACTCGACGACGTCTCGTTGCTGCACACCGGCCACGAGAGCCTCGGCCCGGACTTCTGGGAGGCGCACGGCGAGTCGCTGGAATCGTGGCAGGACGAGGGCCGGGTGTTCTACCGCATCCACGGCGCGGACACGGCCGAGTGGTACCCCAACCTCTACCTGCGGCTCGAGGCACCCTCGCCGTTCACCGCGGTGGTGCGCGAGGTCGAGGCCGACGGCAGTGCGGTGCTCGAGAGCGTCACCAATTACCAGCAGGAGCGGCATTCGGTCTGGGGGATCACCGCGCGGAACCCCGAACAGAGCTTTGCCCTGAATGCGCTCATGGACCCCGACGTGGATTTCGTCAGCCTGCTCGGCCAGGCCGGTACCGGCAAAACGCTGCTGACCCTCGCCGCGGCCCTGACCCAGGTGCTGGAGCAGAAGCTGTTCACCGAAATCGTCATGACGCGCGTGACCATCCCGGTGGGCGAGGACATCGGCTTCCTGCCCGGGACCGAGGAAGAAAAGATGACCCCCTGGATGGGCGCGTTGATGGACAACCTCGAGGTGCTGGCCAAGACCGATGGCGGGGGCGGCTCCTGGGAACGCGCGGCCACTAACGACCTGCTGCAGTCGCGTATCAAGATCCGCTCGCTCAACTTCATGCGCGGCCGGACCTTCCAGAACAAGTTCGTCATCATCGACGAGGCGCAGAACCTAACGGCCAAGCAGATGCGCACCCTGATCACGCGCGCCGGCCCGGGCACCAAGATGGTCTGCCTGGGCAACATCGCCCAGATCGACACCCCCTATCTCACCGAGACCAGCTCGGGGCTGACCTTCGTGGTCGACCGCTTCCGCGGCTGGCCCCACGGGGCGCACGTGACCCTGACCCGGGGCGAGCGCTCGCGCCTGGCCGAGTTTGCTGCCGAGGTGCTCTGAGGGCCGAAAATTGCCCGCCAACGCCGCCTCGCCCGCCGCGATGCGGGCGTTTTTCACCCCGAAAAACCGCGCCATGACGGGGCTGGATAGCCAAATTAAGCCCCTTTATCAGGAGTAAATTAATCAAGTTTGTAAGCATGTTCTAATGCGCAGATAATCGGATTCGTCGAGGCCACCTGGCCTCAAGACGAAAAATTACACAGGGAGAGTCACACAATGCGTAATTTCCTCAAGGCATCGATCCTTGGCGTCGCCATCGCGACGCTGTCCGGCTGTGGGTTCCTGTCCGTCAAGGACAACCTCGATCCGAAGGCCATGGACATCTACAGCAACATGTACGACAAGTTTGTCGAGAGCGGCGGCGACCTGGGCGCGGCCACTGTCTGGCATATGGAAGTTGCTGACGGCCTCGGTCCGGACGACATCAAGATGAGCATCGAGTCGGCAGCCGTCGGTTCTGGCCTGATGAATGTCGGCGAAATGCCGCTGTCCAAGCAGCTCGAGCTCGAGACCGGCGAAGAGCAGCGCTACCTGATGATCTATCAGTACTGCAGCCCGCAGATCGCTCGCAAGGCCGTCAACTTCAGCCCGTACTTCTCCGCCTACCTGCCCTGCCGCATCGCCGTGGTCGAGGACGAAGAAGGTGGTTACCACCTCTACAGCCTGAACATGGACATGTTCGTTCACGGTGGCAAGGAAATGGATCCGGACTTCAAGAAAGACGCCATGCACGTCCGCGACACCATGTGGAAGATGATGCAGTCGGCTGCCAGCGGCGGCTTCTAAGCCCCGACCAGCCCGTCGCCCCGCGGGGCACTTGATCAGCCCGGCCGGGGTCGCCCGCGCCGGGCTTTTTGTTGCCCGCCATTCGCCCCGACACCCATCCATGGGTCGATGAGTCGCCATGCCGCGCGACTCACGGGCAGTCGTCGGCCGCCCGCTCGCCAACCGCCCCGCGCCGTCCTGCATCTGCCGCGAGCAAACCCGACACCCCCGCAACGAAAAACGCCCGGAGGGTTGCCTCCGGGCGTTTCGATCGTGGATGGGATCGCGGTCAAACGGCGAATCGCCAGCGCGCGTCAGGCCTCCTCGCCATTCGCGGTGTGCTGGATGACCTCCAGGTCGTGCATCGGCGTGCTGTCTCGGCAGTAACCCCGCGAGAACTCGAGCAGCTGCTCCATGGCCGGCAGCCGGAACTTGTGGCGCTGACGCACGAAGGAGAAGTCGCGGAACAGTCGCGGCTTTAGCGGTACGGCGGTCAGCAAGCCGAGCTTGAGCTCCTTGCTGATGCCCGCCGAGGACATGATCGACAGACCCATGCCCGCTTCGACGGCCCCCTTGATCGCCTCGGGACTGCCCAGCTCCATGCAGACGTCCCACCCCTCGGCAAAGCCCTGATCGTTCATGTAGGAGATGACCACTTCGCGGGTGCCCGAGCCTTCCTCGCGGCAGATGAAGGGGTACTTCATCAGCTTCTCCACCGGCACGCCCTCCTCGGCAAAGGCGACGAGCTCGTGCTCCGGCGGCATGATCACCACCAGCTCGTCGCGCCGGCAGGTCTCGACCAGCAGGTTCTTGTTGGTGACGCTGCCCTCGACCAGCGCCAGGTCGACCACGTTGTGCTCCACCATCGAGACCACCGACTCGGTGTTGCCCACCTTCAGGCGCACGGACAGGTCGGGGTGCTCCTGGCGGAAGTTGCCCAGCAACGCGGGCAGCATGTTCTCGGCGACCGTCATGCTCGCGCCGATGTTCAGCGCGCCGCCGATCTCGCCGGTCATCTCCTTCACGCGCCGATCCATCTCGTCGTACAGCTCGAAGATGCGCTCGGAGATCTCGTACACCGTGTGACCGACGTCGGTGAGCGTCACCCGATTGTGGGTCCGGTCGAACAGGCGCGTGTCGAAGTGCTCCTCGAGCTGGCGCACCTGGAACGTGACCGCCGGCTGCGTCATGTGCAACGCCTCGGCTGCCTTGGTGAAGCTCAGCAGGCGGGCGACGGTGTTGAAAACCTTGAGGCGACGGTCGGCCATTGGTTCAGTCTCTGTTCCGGTGAACGGTAGGGATGAGCGATAAACTGGGCAGTGAGTGTATCAAGCCACCTTTTGCTTTGCGACCAGCACCAGGCGCGGCGCGATCACCGCACGACCGCCCCGCCGGGGGCTTTTCACGGCGGGGCGAGCGGTTTATGCTCGGGCAAGGAGGACGCCTGCCCGGGCAGGGGTCGACTCGTCACTGGATCGTCCATCACTTCGGGACCCGACATCATGCAAGGAATCGCAGCACATCCCACCCTCTTGGGGATCCCCTCGACTCGCAGCCAGGCGAGCACCGGTCGTCGCCTGGCCGGCGCCGGCGTCACCGCGCTGGCCGTCATCATGCTGGCGTTCGCCCACCAGCCGGCCGAGGCCGCCACGATCTACAAGTCCGTCGACGAGCGGGGCAACGTCCAGTTCTCGCAGACCCCGCCCAAGGACCGCCCCTCCGAAACCATCGAGGCCGGCGGCTCGCCCCCCGCCCCCAGCGTGTCGGCGGAGACAGCCCGCGACGAGGAAACCCCGGCCGCCGGCGACCGGGCCGCCGACCCGGCCACCGAGGTCAAGGTGGTCGATCGGGAAAAGGCGAGGGAAACCTGCCGTCAGGCACGCGAGCAGCGCGAGGCGGTGGCCAACAGCGGCAACCAGCTGATGGTCCAGGACGAGGATGGCAAGTACCAGCCGATGAGCGAGGCGCAACGCAGCGAACGCCTCGAGCGGCTCGACGCCATCATCGAGGAGGCCTGCAGCGCCGCCGAGGAATAAGCCCGGCCCATCCGTCGGACACAACGGCCGCCCCGCGCGGCCGTTGTCGTTTCCCGGGGCGTCACGTCGATTCGCTCGACGCCCCCTCGCCCGGCTCGGTACAATCCCGGCCTGCCACGCACCGGTGAGACACCGCCGGCACCCCGCTTTCCAATACGAACGAGATCCCAATGCGCGCCAGCCAATTCGCCATCAACACCATGAAGGAAACCCCGGCCGAGGCGGAGATTGTCAGCCACCAGTTGATGCTGCGTGCCGGCATGCTCAAGAAACTGGCCTCGGGGCTCTACACCTGGTCGCCGCTGGGACTGAAGGTGCTGCGCCGCGTCGAAGCCATCGTGCGCGAGGAGATGGATGCCGCCGGGGCGCTCGAACTGCTGATGCCGGCGGTCCAGCCGGCCGAGCTTTGGGAGGAATCGGGCCGCTGGCAGCAGTACGGCCCCGAACTGCTGCGCCTGACCGACCGGCACGGCCGCGACTTCTGCTTCGGCCCCACCCATGAAGAGGTGATCACCGATTACGCCCGCCGCGAGCTCAAGAGCTACCGCCAGCTGCCGGTCAACTTCTATCAGATCCAGACCAAGTTCCGCGACGAGATACGCCCTCGCTTCGGCGTGATGCGCGCCCGCGAGTTCGTCATGAAGGACGCCTACTCCTTCCACGCCGATGCTGCATCGCTCGAGCAGACCTACCAGCTGATGTACTCGGCCTACAGCCGGATCCTCGAGCGCATGGGTCTCGCCTGGCGCGCGGTAGTCGCCGACACCGGCTCGATCGGCGGCAACGCCTCGCACGAGTTCCACGTCCTGGCCGACTCCGGCGAGGATGCTATCGCCTACGCCGTCGATGGCGACTACGCCGCCAACGTCGAGATGGCCCCCACCTTCCCGGCTGACGGCCCGCGCGCCGAACCGGCCGAGGCCATGAGCGAGGTCGCCACGCCCAACGCGCGCACCATCGACGACGTGGCCAGCACGCTCGACGTACCGGCCACACGCACGGTCAAGACCCTGCTGGTCCAGGGTACCGAGGTGCCGGCCGTCGCGCTGGTACTGCGCGGCGACCACGCGCTCAACGAGATCAAGGCAACCAAGCAACCGGCCATCGCCGAGCCGCTGACCTTCGTTGACGAGGCCGAGGCGCCCAAGCTCACCGGTGCCTCGGTCGGCTCGATCGGCCCGGTCGGCCTCGACATTCCCGTGATCGTCGACCATGCCGCCGCTGCCCTGAGCGACTTCGTCTGCGGGGCGAACAAGGACGGCTATCACCTGACCGGCGTCAACTGGGGCCGCGACCTGCCCGAGCCGGAAACCGCCGACCTGCGCGACGCGGTGGCCGGCGATCCGGCACCGAATGGCCAGGGCAAGCTCGACATCTGCCGTGGCATCGAGGTAGGCCACGTCTTCCAGCTGGGCGACAAGTACAGCCGGGCCATGAACTGCGAGGTGCTCGGCGAGGACGGCAAGCCGATCACCCCGCTGATGGGCTGCTACGGCATCGGCGTCTCGCGCATCGTTGCCGCGGCCATCGAGCAGAACTTCGACGAGCGCGGCATCCGCTGGCCCCAGCCGATCGCCCCGTTCACCGTCGCCATCGTGCCGATCGGCGCCAACAAGGACGAGACGGTGATGGAACGCGCCGAGGCCATCTACGCCGACCTGCGCGCCCGCGGCATCGAGGTCATCCTCGACGACCGCGGCCTGCGCCCGGGCGCGGCCTTCGCCGACTGGGAGCTGATCGGCATCCCGCTGCGCATCGTGGTCAGCCCGCGCGGGCTCGCCGCCGGCCAGCTCGAGGTGCGCCGCCGCGACGCGGACGCCAGCGAGGACATTGCCGCCGAGCAACTGTTCGACTGGCTGGATGCCCAGCTGGCCTGATCGGCATCAAGGGAACGCAAAACGGGGCGGGATTGGCATCCCGCCCCGTTTCGTTTCCGGCTCCGGAAAATTCAGGCGTTCAATCGCCCGGCAGGTCCAGGGTGACCGACTGGCCGGCACGCCAACCGTCGCCACGCGGCACGCGTACCGCCAGCTCGTAACGCACCGGACCGTCTCCGTCCGTCCGGGCGCGGATCGCGTCCACGGTGCCGGACTGGCGATCACCGTTGCGATCGACCGCGATCTCATCACCCAGCTCGAGCGCGCCCAGCTGGTCGGCATCCACGCGGGCGACGGCCAGCAGCTCGTCCGCCCGGGCGATCTCGACCAGGGTCGGCGGCGTCAGCTGCGGCGAGACCACCTCCCCCACCGCGGTATTCACCGACAGGACCTGCGCGTCGAACGGCGCCTCCAGCCGGGCCTGGTCACGCTCCCAGGCCCGCAAGGCCGCCTGCGCGCGCACCCGATCACGCTCGCCCTCGGCCTGCTCGCGGGCGATCACGGCCAGGGCCCGCTCGGAATCCGAGCCGACCGTGCGGTCGTACAGGGCCTGGACCCGCTCGGCGTCCAGCGCCGCCTCGTCGGCGGCCAGCCGCAGACCCTCGATCTGCGCCGCGGCCATGCGATGGCGCTGATCGAACGGCGTCGAGTCGAGTGCGAGCAGTAGGGCCCCGGCCTCGACTCGTTGGCCCGCCCGCACCGGCACCGATTCGACCACCCCGGCGACCGGGGTGGAGAGTGCCACGCGATCGGCAAACCCCAGCCGCCCCTCGACCTCGACCGCCCAGGCCGGCGTGGCAAGGCCGGCGCCGAGCAGGGCGACCGGTCCGATCAGGCGACGCGCCCAGCTCGATTCGATTCGTCTCATGAGGTTTCCTCCATGGTGTTCTGGTCACCGTCCCCGAGGGCTGTGCCGGCCTCGCCCAACAGCACCGCCTCCAGCGACTGGTCGGTCAGCAGGGCCAGCTCGGCCCAGCGCATGGCCAGGGCATAGGTGGTCTGCATGCGCTCGAACTTGGCCATCGACATCTCCGCCATGGCATCGCCCAGGTCGGCGGCCTTCTCCATCTGGTAGAGGGTCTGGTTGCGCATGAAGTTGAGCTCGGCGTAGGTGTCGAGCGCATCGATACGCTGCCGGCCGACCGACTGCTGCACCCGGATCATCTCGACCAGTTCGGTGGCGTAGCGACGGATGTCCGCCTCGCGTTCGGCCATGCGGGCGACGACCTCCATGCGCTCGGCCTGTGCGGCGGCAATCTCGGCGTTGCGCGCCCCACCGCGGAACAGCGGGAATTCCAGGTAGACGCCGGCACGGAACGGGTCGCGGGTCGCGCCCTCGCGGGTGTAGTAATCGGCATTGATCTCGCCGTGCACGCTGGGCAGGTTGCCCGAGCGGGCCGCGGCCAATTCGGACCGGCTGCCCTCGTGCAGGCGTCGCAGACCGTTGAGGGCGAGGTCCTCGGCCAGCGCGGTCTCGATCAGGTCACCGATGGCGGGCACCTCGCGTTCGAACAGGCGGTCGAGATCCGGGGGCTCGAGTTCGCGCGGCAGCTGATCGGGACGACCGGCCACCTCCGCCAGGTGCCGGCGGGTCAAGCGCCGCTCGGCATCCGCCCGGGCGCGTTCGAGCATCACGTCCTGGTAATCGCGCTCGAATACCGCGATGTCGTAGTCGGAGGTCTGCCCGAGCTCGCGCCGGTCACGGGCGCGGTCGTAGCGGATGAAGAGGATGGCCATGCGCTCGTTGAGCGCCTGGTAGCGCTGGTCGGCAAGCAGCACATCGAAGTAGGCACGCAACAGGGCCAGGCGCTGACGCTGCTGCTCGTCGAGCAGGGCGAGGCGTTCTCCGGCCAGGCGTGCCTCGGCGGCCGACTCGCGATCCTGTTGCCGACCGAAGTCGAACAGCTTCTGGCGCAGGGTGAGGCCGGCACGATGGTCGTCGTGCTGATCGTTCTCGACGGCAAGCTCGCCGGGCTCAACGTAGCGCAGCCGACCGTCGAGGGTCACCTGGGGACGGTTGGATGAACGGACCAATTGCTCCTCGGCCCGCTGGCGCTCGTAACGGGCCCGAGCGGCGATCACGCCGTACTGGTTGGCCAGCGGCAGCTGGAGCATCTGCTCGAAGGTCAGCGCATCGGGCAGGGGCTCGGGGCTCACCAGCCCCGCCTCGCCAACCGCGGGGGGCGGCGGCAGGTCGTCGGCCGCCCACCCTGCCGGCGGCAACGCCGCGACCAACAGGCCCGCGACCAACGCCGTCAGCGCGGCCGCTCGCTTGCGACCGGCCGGCGGATTCGGGACGAGGTCTCGCCGTTTTCCCATGCTCGATGCCTCCCTGCCCGCACCGTGACGCCGCCCGGCGGGCGGCGTCCTTGTTGCCTTATTGCTGCTTCTTGTACTTGAAGAAGTTCATGCCCGGCTCCTTGTAGGCACCCGAGGCGAAGAACGCCATCAGTTGCTGGAACTCCTCGGGCGACTGGGTCGGGCCGGTGTAGCGCAGCGCCGGCTCGCCCTCGGTGTCGAAGAAGATCATCACCGGAGTCGCGCGCACGCGATACTTCTTGAAGGCGAAGTCCTTTTCCTTGATCTGCTCGCCGTCGGGGGCGGTCATCATCACGTCACCCTCGATGTCGATGCTGACCGTGACGAAGTGCTCCTTGATGTATTCCTGCACCTCGGGGTCGGTGAACACCTGGGTCTTCATGCGATGGCAGAACGGGCACTCGTCCATCTCGAAGAAGGCGAACACCCCGGCCTTACCCTCGTCGCGGGCCTGCTCGACGTCGGCTTGCAGGTCCTTGAACGGGTCGTCCCAGAAGCCTTCGAGCTCCTGCGCCTGACCGGCCGGCGCAAACGCCAGCCCCATCGCCATGAGCAGGGCCAGGATCGGCGCGGCGCCGATCCACCGCAGAGGCTTCGCCAGCTTGGTCAATGTAGGGCGTGTCACGTGGCTTGCAGTCATCGCCGTAACCTCTCGATGTGGCCATGTCCTGCGCAGACATGCAGCAAGACAGATAGTGGGCTAACAATCAAACCGAAACGCGGATTTGTCAATACACCCGCATCGACCGGCCCGGCGACGGACGTCGCCCCCTGCCCGTCGAGGTTATTGCTAAACTGGCGCGAGGCGCAATGGCCGCAATGGCGTTACCACCCCTGCCGGAATTTCCCGTGGACATCCTGATTCTCTACTACAGCCGCAGCGGCAACACCGAGTCCCTCGCCCGTCAGGCCGCGCGGGGCGTCGAACGAGTCGAGGGGGCCCAGGCCCGACTGCGCCGCATCCCCTGCCCGGACGGTCAGCAACCCGCCGACGGCGACCCGGAGGTGAGCATCGAGGACCTGCGCGAGTGCCGCGGCCTGTTACTGGGCAGCCCGACCTATTTCGGCGGCATGGCCTCGGCGGTCAAGCGCTTCCTCGAGGACACCAGCGGGCTGTGGTTCCGCGGCGAGCTCACCGGCCGCCCCGCCGGGGTGTTCACCTCGACCGGCTCGATGCACGGCGGCCAGGAAACCACGCTGCTGTCGATGATCGTGCCGCTGATCCATCACGGCATGCTGATCACCGGCATCCCCTACCAGCAACCCGAGCTGGCCCATACCCAGACCGGCGGCACGCCCTACGGCGCGAGCCACACCGCCAACGACCATCCCCGGCTCAGCCGCGACGAGCGCGAGCTCACCCGCGCGCTGGGTGCGCGGGTGGCCACGATCGCCCGGCAACTGACCTGATGTTCGCCGGGCGCACCAGCGAAGGCCTGCCGATCTGGCCGCTGCGGCTGATGGCACTCGGTCTGCTCACCGTGATCGCCGGTTACCTGGGCCTGTTGCTCGCCGGCCGCGCGGAAATCCGCCCCGGCGGCCTGACCACCACGTTCATGCTGCTGCCCGGGATCGTCGTCCTGCCCGGCCTGTGGCTGGGGCATTACAAGACCATGATCTGGGCGGCGCTGGTCGCCCTGTTCTACCTTCTGATCTCGGCCACCGATGCCTGGGCGGTCGCCGCCGATCGTGGCTGGCACCTGCTGATCGCCGTCGCCGCCACGGTCGCCTTCCTGGCCGCCTGGTGGCACAGCATCAAGCGCCGGCGGTACCTCAAGGCCCGTCACGCCAAGGCGCAGAACGGCCACCCCGAACAAGCAAACAGCAAACCAGAGGACTGACGATGATCGACAAGTGTCTGTTTCCCGCCGCCGGGTACGGCACCCGGTTCCTCCCGGCCACCAAGGTCATGCCCAAGGAAATGTTGCCGATCCTCGATCGCCCGCTGATCCAGTACGGCGTCGAGGAGGCCTTCGAGGCCGGCATGACGCAGATGGCGATGGTGACCGGGCGTGGCAAACGGGCGCTGGAGGATCACTTCGACGTCAACTACGAGCTCGAGCACCAGATCCGCGGCACCAAGAAGGAATCGCTGCTCGCCTCGATCGACCGCCTGATCGACAACTGCACCTTCTCCTATACCCGCCAGCTGGAAATGCTGGGGCTGGGTCACGCGATTCTCACCGGCGAACGCCTGGTCGGCCACGAGCCGTTCGGCGTCGTGCTGGCCGACGATCTCTGCGTCGGCTCGCCGGTCGGGATCATGGCGCAGATGGCCACCATCTACGAGCGCCACCAGTGCTCGGTGATCGCCGTCGAGGAAGTCCCCGAACAGGACATCCACAAGTACGGCGTGATCGGCGGCACCCCGATCGACGACGACGTCATCCAGGTGAGCGAGATGGTGGAGAAACCCAGCGCCGAGGAGGCGCCGGGCAATCTCGCCATCATCGGCCGCTACATCCTGACCCCGGACATCTTCGACATCCTGCGTCGCACGCCGCCGGGCACCGGGGGCGAGATCCAGATCACCGACGCCTTGCGCGAGCAGGCCGAACAAGGCAAGGTGATCGCGTACCGGTTCAAGGGACGGCGTTTCGACTGCGGCAGCCCGTCGGGCTTCGTCGCCGCCACCAACCACTTCTATCACCTCAGCACGCGCTAGGGCGCCTGCCCGCGCGTCCGGGGAACCTCTTATCGATCCTGACGTCGCAGAAGGATTCGGGAAGTGTCCCCGACATTCACAGCCGTCCACGCGAGGCAAATCAATGCAAGTTCAGAACGACCACGTCGTTTCCATCGACTACACCCTGAAAAACGATGCCGGAGAGGTCATGGACAGCTCCGAGCAGACCGGCCCGCTGGCCTACCTGCACGGCCACCAGAACATCATCCCGGGCCTGGAAAAGGCGCTGGACGAGAAGGCGGTCGGTGACACCCTGTCCGTGTCCATCGAGCCGGCGGATGCCTACGGCGAGCGCGACGAGCGCATGATTCAGACTGTGCCGCGCTCCATGTTCCAGGGCGTCGACGAGATCGAGCCGGGCATGCGCTTCCAGGCCCAGACCGAGGGCGGCGTCACCGTCGTGACCATCAAGGAAGTCAACGGCGACGAGATCACCCTCGACGGCAACCACGAGCTGGCCGGCGAGACCCTGCACTTCGACGTCGAGATCAAGGACGTGCGTCCGGCCTCGGAAGAGGAGATCGAGCACGGTCACGTCCACGGCCCGGGCGGTCACGAGCACTGATCGAGCGCCGCGTGCCGGACGCCCGTCCGGCACGCCCAAAGAAAAAGGCAGCGTGCCAGCACGCTGCCTTTTTTGTTTGCCTGGACAGGCCCTGGCGCCAAGCGCCCGAGAGAGCCCGGCGCGGCCCGCGCCTCGAACGGCGTCAGCCGACGGCGTCGTCTGTCTGGGCGCGCGGCTCCTCGGCCGGGAAGATGGAGACGTAGGCGGCATACAGCGCCGCCCAGGCCCAGGGCACCAGCAGGATCGCGCTCAGCCCCGCGGTGAGCGGAATGGTCATGAACAGGGCCAGCCAGATCAGCCCGAAGATCAGCATCGGCAACCAGTTGAGCCACACGGCCCGGAAGCTCGCCGTGAGCGCCGCGGTCAGGCCCGCCCCGGCCAGCACCACCCGCGGGATGGCAAACAGCATGGCCGACAGGTAGAGCACGTAGATCACGATCACCGCGAGCCAGATGCCCATGGCCGAGCCGGAGGTCAGGATGGGCAGCAACTGCGCCAGGCGCTCGCTGTCGGTGGTTTCGGGGTTGTTCAGCGCCGCCATGCCCCCCTCGGGCATCGCCGCGGTGAGAAAGGCCGCCAACAGGAGCAGGATGGCCAGGTTCACGAGAATCGTGACGCCCCCCAGCCCGAGCAACGGGCGCCACGGCGCCTGGCCCGAAAACTGCGAGAACAGGAGGTCGAAGCCGATCGGCTGCTCGCGCGCCAGCGGCTCGTCCTCGGCCCGTTCCAGGATCTCGGCGATCCGCGCGAAGATCACGATCACCCCGCCCCCCAGGATCGGGGCGATCAGGTAGCCCGCCCCCATGCCGATCACGGGCACGAAACTGGTCAGGAAGACCAGCAGGTACATCAGCAGCACACTGCCAATCACGAGACCCGGGCGGGTCTTCAGAAGCTGCCAGCCACCCGCGATCCAGCGGGCACCGGAACTGGCCGGTCGTTTGCGCATTGCGTAGACTCTCGATCGTTTTGATTCGTATCCCCGTTCCGGGAACGGGCCCAATGGTAACCAAAGTTGGAACCGCGCATGCTGCAAGCCATCCTTTTCGACGTCGACGGCACCCTGGCCGACACCGAGCGCGACGGTCACCGCGTCGCCTTCAACCTCGCCTTTCGTGATGCCGGGCTGGACTGGCACTGGGACGTGGCCACCTACGGCGAGCTGCTCTCCGTCACCGGCGGCAAGGAGCGCATCCGGCACTTCATCGAGACCCATGCCCCGGCTCGTCCGGCGGTCGACGACCTCGCCGCCTGGATCGCCGGCCTGCACAAGGCCAAGACCGCGCACTACCTCGACCTGTTGCAGCGCGGCGAGATCCCGCTGCGTCCCGGGGTCAAGCGACTGATCGACGAGGCCCGCGCGGCCGGCATGCGGCTGGCCATCACCACGACCACCACGCCGGAAAACGTCACCGGCCTCCTGCGCGCCACCCTGGGCGAGGACAGCCCGGGCTGGTTCGAGCTGATCGCCGCCGGCGACATCGTCCCGGCCAAGAAGCCGGCCCCGGACATCTACACCTGGACGCTCGAGCAGATGGATCTTGCCCCGAGCGAGACCATCGCCCTGGAAGACTCGGCCAACGGCGTGCGCTCGGCCCGCGCGGCCGACGTGCCGGTGGTGGTGACCATTAACGACTACACCGCCGACGACGATTTCGACGGCGCGGCCGCGGTCCTCGACCAGCTGGGCGAACCGGACGCGCCGGCCGAAACGCTTGCCGGCCCCGCCCCCGACAACGGCGTGGTCGATTTGCAGTACCTGGCCGGACTGCTGAAACGCTAGGACTGGTCGGCACGCCGCACTCGACGCGGCCCTGGCGACATCAAGTCGTCATGGCCGAATGTTCGACTCATCCTGTCAGGGCGAATTGAAATCGCTTAGGGAAGGTCTGCACGAATAGCCAATGCCTCTGGCTTGCCGGCTTGTTCGCCATCAAGGCGCCGATTCGAAGTCGGGCTCATTGCCCGGCGAGAATCGGCAACACCGAGGGCGGGCAAGCCGGCAAGCCCCGTCGGGCGACCCGTAGAGGCATTGGCTATTCGTGCAGACCTTCCCTAGACTGACCCCACGCCCCACACCGCAAGTGAAATCGCCCATGAGTGCATCGTCCCAGACCCTGCCGGACTCGTTCGACTACCAGGCCTTCATCGACGGCTTCGAGGAAGTCACCTACTGGCACTTCGACTGGTACTCGCGGATCATGGCGGTGCTGCTCTACAACACGCCCCGCCCGACCCTGAGCGAACACGAGTGCCGGTTCGGGCGCTTCCTGGAGAGCCACGGCGCACCTCCCGGCCGCCAGGGCGAATTCGACAAGGTCCATCAGCTGCACGTCAAGATGCACAAGGCGGCCGATACGCTGATCACGAGCGCCGAGGGCGGCGAGCAGGCCGAGCGGGAAGCCTTCGACGAGTTCGTCGAACTGCAGAGCCTGTTCCTGGCGACCTGCTTCAACCTGATGCGTGATGCCTACAGCGACAGCTGCGAACTGGCACAGCGCCAGGGCATGACGCCGACCATCTGACCCTCGGGGTCGGGCACACGCGATACCGGGCTAGAGCCAGAGCTCGAGGGGCGCGTAGTTGATCAGCGCGCGCAGGATGTCGCTGCGTGTGACCACGCCGACCACCCGGGGCGGGTCCTCGGCCTGATCGACGATGGGCATGCCACGGATGTCCTGCTCGAGCAGCACCCGGGCCAACTCGCGGATGTTGGTCTGGGGGCCGGCGGTCAGCACCTCGAAGCGGGCGATCGCCCCGACCGGCATCTTGGCAAGATCCGAGTAGCGAATCCGCTGGCGCGTGATGTCGCCGCGCGTGATCACCGCCTCGATGCGCCCGTCCTCGCCCATCACCGGCAACAGCCCGATCCGCCGCTCGGCCATGAGATCGCGCGCCCGCCCCACCGTGTCATTGATGCGGATGGTCAGTGCCGGGCTCGACATGATCTGCTCGGCCACCGAGACGGGCGACGGCTCGCGGTTGACCTGCCCGGCCGCCTCCCGATACGCACGCAACGAGTCATCCCGTCGACCGCCCGCCTCCCGCTCCCGTGCGAACGGCGTACCGGCCTGATCTTCGCGCACGGCCGGCGGCGGCTCGACCATCATCGGCGGGCGCAGCAGGCCGGGCGACGTCGCCTCGTCGATCGTCACCCCGTCGCTGACCCCGCGACCAAAGACCGTAAAGCTCATGCTGGATTCCTCGTGTTCCCTGCCGGGTTATCGGCGCGCCACGCCCCCACTTGAGCCAAGTGCCTGAATCGGCGGACGTTCCCTAAGGAAACTCTGCACGAATGCCATGCCACTCTGGCTTGGCGAGTCGTTCGCGATCAAGGCGCGATGTCGCCGGCGTGCCGGTGGCCACGTCAAGGCATTGCAACGCCGAGCACGGGCGACTCGCCAAGGCGCGCAGAGCGGTATGGCATTCGTGCAGAGTTTCCCTAACCCTTGAGGGCCCGCTCGCGCTGTTCGAGCCAGCGTCGATACGGGCCGAGCAAGGCCCGTTGCTCGGGCGACCAGTGCTCGTCGGTCGCCAGTCGATCCGCTTGGGCAAACAGGGTGGGGAAATCGCGGTCCGTGCCGGGCGCCTGCCCCTGTCCCGGATCGAGTCGCTGCCCGGGGCGCAATTGATCGACCAGCCGCGCACGCCAACGTTCCCTCGCGGCGTCGTCCAGCGCCTCGGGCAGGTTCCGGGCGACAAAACCTTCGGCCAATTCCGGCAGGCGCGGGTCCTCGAACGGCCAGACCAAGAGGTCACGCGCGTGGGCAATCGCCTCGTCGCGCGAGCGCAACCCGCGGGCACGCCCCCACCAATCCTCGAGGTGACGGCGATCGGCGTTGGGCACGAACCCCGCGTAGAGGGACTGCTCGGCCGGTCGCGGCGGGAAGTCCCCTTCCGTCTGCTCGAGCGCGCCGATCAGGCGCTCGCGCAGGGCATCGACGTGCCGCCGGAAGGACGCGGCGTGCTCCTCGATGCGCGCGCGGTCGATCACCATCCGCTGGGCCACCCCGTCGCGCTCGAGCGCCTCGGCCGGCAGCACCACCGGCACCCGGTTGAGGTGGATCGACTTGATCGGCAGGCGCAGTTCGTCCCAGTCGCGCTCGGCCTCGATCGGCGGGGTTTTCAGAAAGCGACGCTCGGCCCATTGCTCGGCATCCAGATCGAGCCAGGGCAACGGATCGAAACGCAGATCCCAGCATTCGCGGCGGTTGCGATTGCCGTCGACCTGGCCGAACGAGCAGAACATGGACGCGGAGGCCACCCGGGCCGGCAGACGCGGCGAGACGTGCAGGAAGGGGACGTGACCCGGCTGGTCGATCACGCGGGCCACCTCGCGCTTGTCGCGCGCGGCGAGCAGGCGCTCCCACAACGCGGGGTCGGCGTTACGCAGGGCCCGCGCCAGGTCGATGGTCGCCTCGACGTCACTGAGGGCGTCGTGGGCGTTCTCATGGGTCAGGCCATTGGCCGCCGACAGTTCGGACAGACGCAACGTCGGGTGGCCGTTGCCGTCCACGGGCCAGTTGAGTGCGGCGGGGGCCAGCAGGCGATAGGCGCGCGCGGCGTCGAGAATGTCGAAGCGGCTGTTGCCGTCGGCCCATTCGTGGCGGTAGGGATCGAGCAGGTTGCGCCAGAATAGAAAGCGCAACATGGGCGCGTCGAAGCGCAGGTTGTTGAAGCCGACCACGCAGGTGTTCGGCTGGCTCACCAGGCGGTGGATGCGGTTGGCGAGGTTGGCCTCGCTGTCCGCCCCGGCCAGCACCGGGTCGTCGGGCAACAGCCCGGTGGTCATGACCGCGGCCGGGTGGGCCAGGCAGTCATCGGGCGGGCGCGCGTACCAGACCACCGGTTCGCCGATCGGCTCGAGGGCCATGTCGGTGCGGATGGCCGCGAATTGCAGCGGGCGGTCGAAGACCGGATCGGCCCCGGTGGTCTCCAGGTCGAAGAACAGGAAGCTCGGTGGGTAGGTGGCGACTGACAAGGGCCCGACTCCGTGGCATCAAAACAAGTGAATCAATCCGCCGGCCTGACCACCGAGAGCAGCTCGCCCAGGCGGCGCGGCTCACCGGTCAGGCGCCAGCGATAGGTCACCATGCCCGCAAGCACGGCCTGGGCATAGGCGCGCGTCTCGTCGAACAGGATGGTGTCGACCCAGACGTCGCCGGGCAGCGGCACCGCCGGCAGCCAGTCGCCGATGCGACCGGGACCGGCATTGTAGGCGGCGGTCGCCAGCGGGTATTGCCCGCCGAAGCGCTCGGCCATGTTGCCGATGTAGGCCGTGCCCAGTGCGACGTTGGTGCCGGGGTCGGCCAGCTGGCGTGGCGAGAGGCCCAGGCCGGCCTGTCGGTTGATCCAGCGCGCGGTGGCCGGCATGAGCTGCATCAGCCCCTGCGCGCCGGCCCCCGAGCCGATATCCCGCATGAACAGGCTCTCTCGACGCATGATCGAATAGACCCATTCGGTGGGCACGCCCTGACGCTCGGCCTGGGCCTCGACGATCGCCCGGTGCGGCAGCGCGAATCGGGTCGGGTACCAGGCCGGGTCATGGAGCTTGTCCATGCGCGCGATCACCACCGAGGCCCGGTCGTGCCACTCGCCCGCGTGGGCGAGGTAGGCCAGGGCCGGCAGGAGCGCATCGTCGATCTGGTCGATCTCGTGATTGAACAGGCGGCGGGCATCCTCCGGACGGTCCAGCCGGTGCAGGGCAAAGGCCAGCGCCAGCCACGGGCGCTCACGCAGGGCCGCCACCGACTCGTCCGGGGGCGTGGGCGGCCCGTTCTGTTGGGCCGGCAGGGGGTAACCCAGGCCGAGTCGGTCGGCGGCCAGAAAGCCGTGGTAATCGGGCGTGTCCGCCAGTTCGCGCCACGCGGCACGCGCGGCGGTCGACTGGCCCAGGTGCTCATCGGCAACGGCGCGCCAGTAGCGCCACTCGCGTCGCTCGGCCAGCTCCTCCGGCATGGCGTCGATGGATGCCTTGACCCGCGACCAGTCCAGATGGCGCAATGCCGAGCGCACGGTCCAGGTCCAGACCTCCTCGTCGCGGGCGGCAAGCGGCACCTCGGTCAGCCACTCGTGCCCCTGGCGCTCGTGGCGGTACGCCGCCTTGAGCGCAGCAAGGCGTGCCACGCGGCCGGCCTGCTCGGTCTCGATCAACTCCTGTGACTCGGCCCGGGCCAACCACTCGCGGGCACGCGCCGGCTCGCGCTTGGCCAGCCAGAGCAGCCCCTGGGTGATTTCCTCGGCATCACCCTCGGCCTCGATCAAGGCGGGCACGGCGGTGGCGGTGCGGTCGCGCAGAGCCAGCCAGCGATCGCGATATTCCGCCAACCCCGTCGGTCCGCGACGAACGAGGTAGCGCGCCAGGCCATCCTGGCCGGCGGCCACGGCGGCCCGCACCCGGGCCCGGTAGGCCGACTCGTCGAGATGGCCATTGGACTCGAGCCACTCGAAGGCCGGGTCGCAGGCCTCCGGCTGGCTGCGCCCGCGCTGCCAGACCTCGCGGGCGGCATCGGCCTGCGCCTCGCCCAGGCTGCCCTCGAGCACCAGCTCGGCCTGCCAGTAGGCACACTGACGCCGGGTGCCCGGTTCGATCTCGGGGGCTCGATCGAACACCAGCCGGTACTCGCCCCAGGACTCATTATCGGCCAGGTGATCGAGATAGCGACGCTTGAGCCGAGGCATCAGCGGCGTCTCGGGGTAATCGCGCAGGCGGGCGGCGACGGCCGAGGGCGATTGGTCGACCCGATCGAGCAGCCAGCGTGCCTCGAGGTACTGCCCGGCCGACGTGCCATGTGGCAGCGCATCGAGTCGTTCCAGCGCCCGATCTAGGCCGCGACGATCGCCACGCTCGATCGCCTCGAGGGCAATCTCCAGCGAACCGTCCAGCTCGGCGCCGAGGGCCGGGTGCCCGAATCCATTGGCGGGGCCATTCGCTGCGCCCGCCAGCGGGCTGATCGCCAGCAATCCCGCGGGCAACAGGGACGCACCCCGGCGCAGGAAACGGCCGATGGCAGGGACAACTCGGGAGACAGCGGATGGGAACATGGGGATACTCTACGACATCAGGAAACGATGGGGGCATGACAACGGTGCGATTCTCAAGCCCCTGTAGGATGCGCCATTCGCCCTTGAGTTCGCCGCCCGCCGTCATTACATCGACAGGAAACCAGCAACCGAGACCCCTGATCGCATGACCTCCCGCCAACCGAGCTATCACGGCCGCTTCGCCCCGACCCCGTCGGGGCCGCTGCATGCCGGCTCGTTGGTCGCGGCGCTGGGGAGCTTTCTGGACGCACGGGCCCACGCGGGGCGGTGGTCGCTGCGGATCGACGATACCGACCAGGCACGCAGTCGACCGGAGGCGATCGAGGAGATCCTCGCCCAGTTGCAGGCGCACAGGCTGGTCTTCGATGGCGAGGTGGTCTTCCAGAGCCGCCGCACGGCCCATTACGAAGCCGCCCTGGAACGGCTCGAGACCATGGGGAGATTGTACCGCTGCAACTGCACCCGCGCCCGGCTGCGCGAGTGGGCCGAGGAACACGGCCAGGTCATCGGCGCGATCGGTCCGATCTACCCCGGTTTCTGCCGCCGAGAGCCCGCCGCGGCCGACGAGCGACACGCCTGGCGGTTCCGGGTGAGCGATCGACAACGGCGCGTGGCCGACCGCCGCCTGGGTGAGGTGAGCCAGCAACTGGCCACCGAGGTGGGCGACCCGGTATTGCGCCGGGCCGACGGACCAATTGCCTATCATCTGGCCAACGTGGTGGATGATCACGAGATGGGCATCACGCAGGTGGTGCGTGGCGAGGACCTCGCGCCCCTGACACCGCTGCACGTGGAACTGGCCGAGACACTGGGCCTGCGCGTACCGACCTACCTGCACCTGCCCCTGGTCACCGGCCCGGACGGGCGCAAGCTGAGCAAGACGAACCAGGCCGCCCCGCTGGACACGCGACAGGCAACCGACAACCTGCGCGCAGCGGGGGACGTGCTCGGGCTCGACACCCAGGTCACCGACCGGCTGACCGTGCCCGACCAGCTCGAACGCTGGACCTCCGAGTGGCGGGATCGCCACGCGATCGCCTGAGCGCCACCGGCCGCGGCTAGGGAATGGGGTGATTTGCTAGGAATGACGGCCGTGCGACAGACGGCCGATGGGGAGGCCGGGGACTACTGGATCCCCATGCTCTCGTAGATCTTGCTGGCCCCGCCTTCGAGGAACCAGTATTCCGGGACGCCCTGCCCCTCGAGGTAGTACTGCAGCCAGCGCACCTGCTTGCCGGTGGCATCGACGAAGAACATCGGCCGGTTCTCGCTCATGGCCACCTCGACCAGGCCACCGAGCTCGCGGTTGTCGTTGGTCAGCGGCACGTGGCGGTCGCGCATCTGGAACAACGACACCCCCTGGCGCTGATCCTTGCTGCGGATGTCGACGATGATCGGATCGGCGCTAGCCTGGATGCGCGCGTAGAAGGCGTCCTCCCCGAGGACCCGGCCCTTGAATTCCTCGTTGGCGATCAGGCGGTCGACGCTTTGCAGCGGCTCGCCCAGGAGCACGGTGTGCTCGGGATGGGCCTGGGCCCAGGCAAACACCCCCGCGTCGTAGACGCGGGCATCCTCGACCCCCGCCTCCTTGGCCTTCAGGGCGGCCTTGTAGGAGACCGCGCAGGTCACGCCATTGCAGTAGAACACCAGCGGCTGGCCGCTCTCTTCGGCCAGGGCGAGGACGGATTCGTCGAAGTCCCGCGAGGCGAGCGGGATCGAGACGGCATCGCGCACGTGCAGGGTCTCGTACTCGTAGGGCGAGCGCGCATCGACCACGGTCATGGCATCCAGCGAGGCCGCCAGCTCCTCGGTTTCCACCGGCGGCACGCCCACCGAGGCGTACTTGTCACGTAGCGGGAAGTCCTCCGCACCGGCCGGGGCGCCTAGCAGCAGGGCCACGCCCAGCGCCAGGACCCCCGACAGGCCTTTCAACGGCCCGACTCGCCCAACGATTCCATTCGAACTCCCGGCAATCGGCATGCGCGTCCCTCCTGATGTGACAAACCGAATGCAGGCAACATACCCCCATGGACTCGCTCAACGCAATATATGGGCGAGACACGGGCCGTACGACCAGCCGTCACGAGAGGTCGGCCGACTTGCCCGCCGTCCGCCGTGCTGATTAAATCCCGGCTCGGGCCGTTTGCCGCATCCGACACCGCCCCACTCTCCTTATCACTGGCTCGTTTCTGGAATGCCCATGCCCCACCTCCTCTCCGCCCCCCGGTCCATCGCGCTTGCCGCGAGCCTGTTCGCCGGCCTGCTGGCCGGCTGCGAGCCTACCCCGCCCGACCACCCGTTCCTGCCCTGGGACGTCGAGGTCAACGACCGCGGTCAGGTGTCGGTGTTCGGCGTGACGCTGGGGGAATCGACCCTGCTGGACTTCAAGCGACGCTACGACCAGAAGGCGGACCTGGCGATCTTTTCCCAGCCCGGCAAGCCGCTGTCGATGGAGGCCTTCTTCGGCCGCATGAACGTGGGACCGCTGACGGCCAAGGTGATCCTGGTGGCCGAGGTTGATCCCGACACGCTGGAGCGGTGGGCCGAGGACTCGCGCATCGCCGACCCGACGCCCAGCGGGGCGCGCAAGCTGTCGATGTCGGACGACGCGCTGCTCGAGGCGCAAAACAAGCCGATCCGTTCGATCAGTTACGCGCCCAGCGCCGACTACGAGGAAGACCTGATCACCCGCCGTTTCGGCGAGCCGGCGGAAAAACGACCGATGCCACGCGCCGAGCGCGACGAGGACGAGCCGCAGGCACAGCTGTGGCTCTACCCCGAGAAGGGCCTGGCCATCACCGTCGAGCCGGACGACAAGGAATTGTTCCAGTACATCAACCCGGCCCAGTTCGACCAACTGGTCGAGGGCACACTGGGCGGCGATCCCGACGGGGATCCGGCGGAGCACTGAGCCCACGGCGGGCGTCCCGACTATTCCGTGCTGTAGTCGCCGTGCTCGCGGGTGGCGAGGAAACGGACCTCGGGCCAGCGCTCCTGCGTCATCTGCAGGTTGACCCGGGTGGGGGCGATGTAGACCAGGTCGCCGGCGTGATCGAGCGCCAGGTTCTGCTGGTTCTTGTTCTTGAACTCCTCGAAGCGCTTGGCGTCGTCGCACTCGACCCAGCGGGCGGTGTTGACGTTGACCGCCTCGAAGCGGCAATCGACGTTGTACTCGTCCTTGAGTCGCTGGGCGACCACGTCGAACTGCAGCACGCCCACCGCACCCAGGATCAGGTCGTTGTTGATCATCGGCCGGTAGAGCTGGGTCGCCCCTTCCTCACACAGCTGTGACAGGCCCTTGAGCAACTGCTTGGACTTGAGCGGGTCCTTGAGCTGCGCGCGGCGGAACAGTTCCGGGGCGAAGTTGGGGATGCCGGTGAAGGCGAGCTTCTCGCCCTCGGTGAAGGTGTCGCCAATGCGGACCGTGCCGTGATTGTGGATGCCGATGATGTCACCGGCCTGGGCCGTCTCGAGGCGCACCCGATCGGAGGACATGAAGGTCAGGGCGTCCGGGATCTTCACGTCACGCCCCAGGCGCACGTGGTGGGACTTCATGCCGCGGCGGAACTCGCCGGAACAAATTCGCAGGAACGCGATCCGGTCTCGGTGCTGCGGGTCCATGTTCGCCTGGATCTTGAAGACGAAGCCGGTGAACTTGTTCTCCGACGGGTCGACCGTGCGGCCGGTCGCCTCGCGCGGTTGCGGGGCCGGGGCGTACTCGACGAAGTCATCGAGCAACGACTGCACGCCGAAATTGTTCATCGCCGAGCCGAAGTACACCGGCGTCTGCTCGCCGGCCAGGTACGCCTCGAGGTCGAACTCGTCGGCCGCGCCGGCCACCAGCTCGATCTCGTCGCGCAACTCGTCGGCCTGGGTGCCGATGCGCTCGTCGAGTTCGGGGTTGTCCAGCCCCTTGATCGCCTCGACCGCCTGGTCGCGGGTGCCGTCGGCCGCCCCGTACAGGTAGGTGGTGTCCTGGGCGATGTGATAGATGCCGCGAAAACGCTTGCCGCTGCCGATCGGCCAGGTCACCGGCGCGCAGCGGATGTTCAGCACCGTCTCGACCTCGTCGAGCAATTCGAGCGGGTCGCGACCCTCGCGGTCGAGCTTGTTGACGAAGGTCATGATCGGCGTGGTGCGCAGGCGGCAGACCTCCATCAGCTTGATGGTGCGCGCCTCCACGCCCTTGGCCGCATCGATCACCATCAACGCCGAATCCACCGCGGTGAGTACCCGGTAGGTGTCCTCGGAGAAGTCCTCGTGGCCCGGGGTGTCGAGCAGGTTGACGATGCGTTCGCGGTAGGGGAACTGCATCACCGAGGAGGTCACCGAGATGCCGCGCTCCTTCTCCATCGCCATCCAGTCGGAGGTGGCGTGGCGACCGGATTTCTTGCCCTTGACCGTCCCGGCGAGCTGGATCGCGCCGCCGAACAGCAGCAGCTTCTCGGTCATGGTGGTCTTGCCCGCGTCGGGGTGCGAGATGATCGCGAACGTCCGGCGGCTGGAGTAATCGTTTTCGGGTGTGGTGCTCATGAATGCTCGGCTAGGAAATCGCTCGGCCCACCGCCGATGCGGCGGCAGGCCGGTAAAACAGGTTCAGGACAGCGAGCGGCGCATCACGCGCGCGTCCTCGCGTCCGTTTGGGGCCGGATAATACGCCTTTCGGTGGCCGATATCGGCAAAGCCGGCCGACTCGTACAGGGCAATGGCCGCCCGGTTGCCGGCACGCACCTCGAGGAGCAGGCAACTGGCCTCGGCCGCGACCGCCGAGTCGAGCAGCCGCTCGAGCAGGAACCGGCCCGCCCCGCACCGCTGCACGGCGGGGTCGACGCACAGATTGAGCAGGTGCCACTCGTCGAGCACCGTCATCACCACCGAGTAGCCGATCAGCTGGCCGCGGTCGAACGCCCCGTCGAGCCGGTAACCGGCGCGCAGGCAGTCCTCGAACACCGCCTCGCTCCAGGGGTACGGGTGCGCGGCCTCCTCGATCGCGAGGATCTCGGGCAGGTCCTCGCCGGCCAATGCCGCCCAATCCCATGACGGCATCCTGGCAGCCGCGGTGCTCACGCCCGCGGCCGCCTGCCACGAGCGACCAGCGCCCGCCACAGCTGACGCTTCGCTTGGGCATCGTTCGCCAGGGTAGCCAGCGACCAGGTCTCCCCGGCCAGCCGCAGGCAGTCACCGGCCGGGTCGGTCTCACAGGCCAGGCCGGCCACGCGGGCGATCGCCTCGGCCAGGGGGCGGTGGGGCGAGTCGACGCTGACCGTCAAGCGGGCGGGCGATCCGTCCATGGCCGTGTCGCTGGGCGTCTCCGCCCCGGTCGCGACGGACCCGGCTTGCGCCATCGCGTCGCCGCGGTCTTGCCCTTCGACGTCGATGTTCGCTTCGGTTTCGACAACGGCAGCGGTCTCAGCCACCGGCGATGCGCCCAGGTGCTCGGCGGGCTGATGTTCGGCGTCAACCGCCGTCTCTACCGGCGCGTCCATCTCGCCGGCCTCGTCGGCCGGCATCGACCGGGGCGCGACCGGAGCGATCCGACCACTGGGCCGGTAACCCTCGATACCCAGCCATCCCAACGCCGCCTGCCGATCCACGCGCAACCCCATGTCAGAGGAGCCCGGTCACACGTCACCCATCTGCGGGTGGGCGCGCTTCGGGGGATGCTCGAGGCGCTCGATGGCATTGAGGTAGGCCTTGGCCGAGGCGATCACGATGTCGGTGTCGGCACCCTGCCCGGTCACGATCCGACCGGCGCGCTCGAGACGCACGTTGACCTCACCTTGCGCGTCGGTGCCGCTGGTGATGTTGTTGACCGAGTAGAGCTGCAGGTTGGCGCCCGAGGCCACGATCTTCTCGATCGCGGCCAGCGCGGCGTCGACCGGGCCGGCGCCGGTGGCCGTGGCGGTCATCTCCTCGCCGCGGATCGAGGCGGTGACGGTCGCCTCGGGGGTCTCGCCGGTCTCCGAGCAGACGTGCAGGGCCACCAAGCGGAAGGCCTCTTCCTGCTCGTCATAGACCTCGGAAACCAGCGCCTGGATGTCCTCGTCGAAGATCTCGCGCTTCTTGTCGGCGAGTTCCTTGAAGCGACGGAAGGCGTCGTTGAGCGCCTCTTCGCTCTCGAGCTCGACGCCGAGATCCTTCAGGCGGCTCTTGAAGGCGTTGCGCCCGGAGAGCTTGCCCAGCGACAGCCGGTTGGTCGACCAGCCGACGTCCTCGGCGCGCATGATCTCGTAGGTCTCGCGGTGCTTGAGCACGCCGTCCTGGTGGATGCCCGACTCGTGCGCGAAGGCGTTGGCCCCCACGATCGCCTTGTTCGGCTGCACCGGGTAGCCGGTGATGGTGGAGACCAGCTTCGAGGTTGGCACGATCTGGGTGGTGTCGATGCGGGTCGAGACGCCGTAGACGTCCTGGCGCGTGCGGGTGGCCATGACGACTTCTTCGAGCGCGGCGTTACCGGCGCGCTCGCCCAGGCCATTGATGGTGCACTCGACCTGGCGGAAACCGGAGCGTACCGCGGCCAGCGAGTTGGCCACGGCAAGCCCGAGGTCGTTGTGGCAATGCGTCGACCAGATCACGTTCTCCGAGCCGTTCACCCGCTCGATCAGGGTCGCCATCTGCTCGGCCCACTGGTCCGGTGTGGCATAGCCGACCGTGTCTGGGACGTTGAGCGTGGTCGCACCGGCCTCGATCGCCGCCTCGAAGACGCGGACCAGGAAGTCCATCTCCGAGCGCACCGCGTCCTCGGCGGAGAACTCGACGTCGTCGGTGTACTCGCGCGCGATCTTGATGGCGTTCACCGCATGCCCGACCACCTCGTCGGGGGTCATGCGGAGCTTCTTCTCCATGTGGATCGGGCTGGTGGCGATGAAGGTGTGGATACGGCGCCTGGGTGCCGGGGCAACCGCTTCGCCGGCGCGGCGCACGTCCTTCTCGCCGGCGCGCGCCAGCGAACAGATGGTGGAATGCTCGACGTGCTCGGCGATCGTGCGGATGGCGTTGAAGTCGCCCTCGCTTGCCGCGGCGAAGCCGGCCTCGATCACGTCCACGCCCAGTCGCTCCAACTGACGGGCGATGCGCAGCTTCTCGTCGCGCGTCATGGACGCGCCCGGGCTCTGCTCGCCGTCGCGAAGGGTGGTGTCGAAGATGATCAAGGAGTCACTGCTGCTCATGGCATAAACCTCAAAAGTCACCGCCGGGCGATCCCGTCGGCATGTCAAACGTATTGGTGGTCGCGTGGATCGCCTCGCCAGGCCTTCGTCACTAGCCCCAGCGGGGCAGTCGCAGCAGCAGCGACGAGCCGACGGCGCACAGCCCCACCACCGGAACGGTGGCCGGGAGGGAAAAATGGGCTGTGCGCAGAAGACGGCTCATGACTGCAAGGTAACGACGCGCGCGATGCGTTTCAAGATGCCGGGCGCTTGAGGCGCCGACGCAACCCCCGCGTCAACGTCCACAGAGGCGCCGAGAGCGCATAGGCACTCGCCAGCACCCACAGCGTCAGGGCGAAATCCTTCAGGAGCAGCACGAACACGATGATCGCGATCGGCAGGCTCAGGAACGAGACGCGCAGACGCGGCGAGAGCCGCTTGCCACTGAAGTACGGGAAGCTCGAGACCATCAGCAGGCCGGTGGTGATGGTGATCACCCAGACCCAGCCCTGCTGTGCCTCGAACGGGATATCGTGCGCCTCGAAGAACCACACCATGCCCATCAGCACCGCAGCGGCCGCCGGCGAGGCCAGCCCGACGAAGTAGCCCTTGTCGACCGTCTCCACCTGCACGTTGAAGCGTGCCAGGCGAATCGCGGCCGCCGCGGCGAAGACGAACGCGCCGAGCATGCCCCAGCGATCGCCCATGCCCTGCAGGCTCCACAGGTAGACGATCAGCGCCGGGGCGATGCCGAACGAGATCACGTCGGAGAGCGAGTCGTACTGGATGCCGAACTCCGATTCGGTGCCGGTCATCCGCGCCACGCGGCCATCCATGCCGTCGAGCAGCATGGCAACGAAAATGGCGATGGCCGCCGGGACGAAGTTGTCCTGAACGGCCATCACAATCGCGAAAAAACCGGCGAACAGGGCGCCGGTCGTGATCAGGTTGGGCAGAAGATAGATCGCCTTGCGCCGCCGATGGTCATCCTGCCGGTCGGCCGGTTGCTGCTCGGTCTGCGTCTCGTGATCCATGTTCTGCCCCTCCCGGGATTGCCTCGTGCGACCGTCCCGCGATCAGTTGCGGGACTTGTCGACGATCTTGTTCGCGCTGATCCACGGCATCATGCCACGCAGGCGCTCGCCGACCTGCTCGATCGGGTGCTCGGCGTCCTGGCGACGGCGGGCCGTCATCGAAGGGTAGTTCAGTGCCCCCTCGTTGATAAAGCGCTTGGCGTACTCGCCGTTCTGGATGTTGGCCAGCGCCTCGCGCATCGCCTGACGGGACTCCTCGTTGATCACCTTCGGGCCGGTGACGTACTCGCCGAACTCGGCGTTGTTGGAGATCGAGTAGTTCATGTTGGCGATGCCGCCCTCGTACATGAGGTCGACGATCAGCTTGAGCTCGTGGAGGCACTCGAAGTAGGCCATCTCGGCCGGGTAGCCCGCCTCGGTCAGGGTCTCGAAACCGGCACGGACCAGCTCGACGGTGCCGCCGCAGAGCACGGCCTGCTCACCGAACAGGTCGGTCTCGGTCTCGTCCTTGAAGGTGGTCTCGATGATGCCGGTGCGACCGCCGCCGACGCCCGAGGCGTAGGACAGCGCGATGTCCTTGGCCTTGCCGGAGGCGTCCTGGTGGATCGCGATCAGGTCCGGGATGCCGCCACCACGGGCGAACTCGGAGCGCACGGTGTGACCCGGGGCCTTCGGCGCGATCATGATCACGTCGAGGTCCTTGCGCGGGGTGACCTGGTTGTAGAGGACGGAGAAGCCGTGGGCGAACGCCAGCGTCGCGCCTTCACGCAGGTTCGGCTCGATCTGGTTGGCGTAGATCTCGGCGTGGTTCTCGTCCGGGGCCAGCACCATGACGACGTCGGCCCAGGCGGAGGCCTCCTCGATGGTCTTGACCGTCAGGCCTTCGCCCTCGGCCTTCTTCTGCGAGGCGGAGCCGGCGCGCAGGCCGATCGCGACCTCGACGCCCGATTCCTTCAGGTTCAGCGCGTGGGCGTGACCCTGCGAGCCGTAGCCGATGATGGCGACCTTCTTGCCCTGGATCAGGGAGAGGTCGCAGTCCTTGTCGTAGTAAACCTGCATGAGATGTGTCTCCAGTCGAGTTACTTGAAATTACGGGAATTCGGCCGAGGCTCAGACCTCGGGGATCAGCATGCCGCGCGGGCCACGCGAGATACCCAACGCACCCGAGCGCACGATCTCGACCACCGGGATTGAACCCAGCGCGTCGATGAAGGCATCCAGCTTGTTGCCCGGGCCCACCAGCTGCACGGTGTAGCTGGACTCGGTCACGTCGATGATCTGGCCGCGGAAGATGTCGGCGAGCCGGTAGACCTCCTCGCGCACGGCATCGAAGGCCTGCAGCTTGACCAGCATCAGTTCGCGCTCGATGTGCGCGGTGTCGGCCATGTCCTGGACCTTGACCACGTCGATCAGCTTGTTGAGCTGCTTGACGATCTGTTCGATCACCTGCTCGTCGCCGCTGGTCACCAGCGTCAGGCGCGACAGGGATTCGTCGTGGGTCGGTGCCACGCACAGCGACTCGATGTTGTAGCCGCGTGCCGAGAACAGCCCGGCCACTCGCGAGAGCGCGCCGGCCTCGTTTTCCATCAGGATCGAGATGATGTGTCGCATAGTCAGGCCGCCCTCACACCAGGATCATTTCGTTGAGGCCCGCGCCGGCGGGGACCATCGGGTAGACGTTCTCTTCCGGATCGGTCTGGAAGTCCATGAAGACCAGTCGGTCCTTCATGGCGAACGCCTCCTTGAGCGCGCCCTCGACGTCGGACGGCTTCTCGATGCGCATGCCGACGTGGCCATACGACTCGGCCAGCTTGACGAAGTCCGGCAGGGACTCCATGTAGCTCATCGCGTAGCGGCCGGAGTAGAAGAACTCCTGCCACTGGCGGACCATGCCGAGATAACCGTTGTTGAGGCTGACGATCTTGACCGGCAGGTTGTACTGCAGCGCCGTCGACAGCTCCTGGATGCACATCTGGATGCTGCCCTCGCCGGTGATGCAGGCGACCTCCTCGTCGGGGTAGGCCCACTTCGCGCCCAGCGCGGCCGGCAGGCCGAAGCCCATCGTGCCGAGACCACCCGAGTTGATCCAGCGGTGCGGCTTGTTGAAGCCGTAGTACTGGGCCGCCCACATCTGGTGCTGGCCGACGTCGGAGGTGACGAAGGCGTCGCCCTTGGTGACCTCCCAGAGCTTCTGCACCACGTACTGCGGCTTGATGATCTCGTCGGACCACTTGTAGTCGAGGCACTTCATGCCGCGCCACTGCTCGATCTGGTCCCACCAGGCCTCGAGTTCCTTCGTCTTCTTCGCGCCGCCGGCCTGGTTGATCAGCTCGATCATCTCGGTGAGCACCGACTTGACCGCGCCGACGATCGGCACGTCGACGACCACGTTCTTCGAGATCGAGGATGGGTCGATGTCGACGTGGACGATCTTCGCGTGCGGGCAGAACTTGGACAGGTCGCCGGTCACCCGGTCATCGAAGCGCGCACCGATGGCGATCAGGACATCGCAGTGATGCATGCCCATGTTCGCCTCGTAGGTGCCGTGCATGCCGAGCATGCCCAGGTGCTGCTTGTCGCTCGACGGGTAGGCGCCCAGGCCCATCAGGGTCTGGGTGATCGGGTAGCCGAGCTTCTGCGTGAAGTGGGTCAGCTCGTCGCCGGCCCGGCCGAGGACCACGCCACCGCCGGTGTAGATCATCGGCCGTTCGGCGTTGACGATCAGGTCGACCGCCTTGCGGATCTGCCCGGAATGCCCCTTCTCGGTCGGCTGGTACGAGCGCATCGCGACCTTTTCCGGGTACTCGAACGGGACCTTCACCTTGGGATCGGTGACGTCCTTGGGGATGTCGACCACGACCGGGCCCGGGCGACCGGTGGTCGCGACGTAGAACGCCTTCTTGATGGTCTCGGCCATCTCGCTGACGTCCTTGACCATGAAGTTGTGCTTCACGCAGGGACGCGTGATGCCGACGTTGTCGACTTCCTGGAAGGCGTCGTTGCCGATCAGGGCGCTATGGACCTGGCCGGTGAAGACCACCAGCGGAATGGAGTCCATGTGCGCCGTGGCGATGCCGGTCACGGCGTTGGTCGCCCCCGGGCCGGAGGTGACCAGCACCACGCCCGGCCTGCCCGTGGCGCGAGCAAAGCCATCGGCCATGTGGACTGCGCCCTGCTCGTGACGCACCAGCACGTGCTTGACGTCTTCCTGCTGGAACAGGGCATCGTAGATGTGAAGGACCGCCCCACCGGGGTAGCCGAAGACCGTATCGACCCCTTCCGACTTGAGGCACTCGACCAGGATTTCACCGCCGGACAATTCCACGAGAGTACTCACCTCGAAACTTGCGCGTTTCACTGACTAAATGGCTTGACGATCGACTCGACGGCGGGCGAACCACCGGAGCGAGCGTCCGATTTCGGGGTAACCGTCCCCGCATCCGGGACCCTGCCCCGGATGGTCATCCACTTCTCATTGAGTTTGCCCAAAGGCAAAGAGTGCAACGCGATCAACGCAGCCCATGACGACGGCAGCCCGCCCGGGCGGTGAGATCATCACCGGCCGAGCAGGCTGCCATCAACCGCGGATGCGCCCGTTAGGGCCCGGCGGTCTCAATCGTAGACCTGCCAATATAACGTGTTATTGGTCAGATTTCACCACTTTGGGCCTAACGGCCGCGCCCTCGACGAGCGGCGCGAGCCGATCAGCAATCGAACTCAGAAGGTACCGAAGCCACCACCCGAGCTCGGCTCTTCCTGCTCGATCTCGCCGTCGACCACCTCGATCATCAACTGGTTGATGGCATCGGGCGCCTTGCGGAGCTTAAAGAACGAGGCATCGCCGCCCATCATGGGCAGGTCGGGGAAGAACAGCGCCATGCGAAAACGCAGGCTCAGGGTCTCGGCCTCGCTGCCGTCGAGCAGCACCGGGTGGGGCAGGAAGGCATAGCCGCGCGGCGCGTCGTGATCGACCGACTGCACCAGCGCCGCGCCGTTGGCGTTGGGGTCGTCGGTGTGCATGCCGATGCCGTAGACGACCTGGTTGCGCCCCGGAATGCGCACGCGGTAGACCAGCTCCGTGCCGCGCGCCTCGTCCTCGGCCCGCGCGCCGATCTGACGGTCGGCGGCATCGAAGGACGGGAAGCCACCCAGGTCGACCGGGTCCTCGAAGGTCTCGAGTCCGAAGGCGTACTGGTAGGTGCGCAGGTTGGTACTGGAGATCGGCTCGGCACCGAAGTAGCCGATGGCCCCGAGGGCGCGCGCCATGGCCTGGAAGACCGGCTCGTTGTCGGACTCGAGGCGGTAACCGTGCGCCACGTACTGCGGGTGCTGGTAGGACACGCGTGTGCCCGCGTCGGTCTGCTCGAGGGCCACGCTCAGCACGGCACCGTAGCCGCCGCGCGGGCTCTGCGCCGCGGTGTCGAGCAGCGTATCGCTGGTCACGACCAGCACGCGCACGCCCTCGGTGGGCGCGTAGTCACCGACGAGATCGAAGCCCTCGGCGACCAGCTTGCCGCGCACGGTGTCGGCGGAGGCATCGACGTCCTCGGCGAGCGTCTGCCCCTCGATAAACGGCTGGAATTCGGCCCGGACCAGTCCGGAAAACAGCAGGCCAAACATGAAGATACCTGCCAGAAGCAGGCGGATCGGGTGGGCATTCCCCATGGCTCATCACTCCCTTGCGTCAAAGTCGTTCTGTCGTTGTTGTTGTCGTTTGACGAGTCCGACAATACGCCAGAACCCCTGCGAACGCCTACCCCCGGCCGTCATCCACGACAGCCCTGGCAACGTTCACGTCGCGACACAACGACATCACACCCCATCCCTGGGGCCCATGAAACCCGCCGACACCGAGGCCGACGGCTTACTCGCCGCGGATCAACTCGACCCGCAACTCGTCTCCCTGCCAGTCGAGCGACACCAACTCGTGCCCGGCCCGCTCGCAATAGGCGCGAAAATCACTTTCCGCACCACGATCGGTGGCCATCACCACGATCCGCTGGCCGGGCGCCGCCGTCGCCAGCGCCTTGCGCGCCTTGAGCAGCGGCATCGGACAGGAGAGCCCGCGCGCATCGACCTCGATCGGCATGTCCTCGCTCATCGATACTCCCTCTCGTTGGCGTCAGGCCCGCCCGCGAACAGACGGCACTGACGGGGACGACTCAATCCTTCGGCGCGACCAGCGGCAACCCAGAACCGGCCCAGTACATCACCCCGCCCTCGAGATTGAACAGGCGATCGATACCCTGACCGGCGAGGAACTGACAGGCCTGTGCCGAACGGGCACCACTGTGGCAGTAGACCACCACGTCGCGATCACCACGGAATCGGTCGACGTTCATCGGCACCAGGTGCAGCGGGACGAGGGTAGCCCCTTCGATAATGCCGCGCTCCGTCTCGGCCGGGCCACGCACGTCGAACAGCGCGACCTCGCCGAGGCGTGCGTTCAATTCGTCGGGGCTGATGCTTTCGTAGGCTGCCATAATCCTCTCCAAACCGGTTCGATCGGGGAAGGCCCCGACGGCGGCGCGAGACAGGATAAACCAGTCATCGCACGCCGCATGCGGGCCTTCCCTATTAAAGGGAGTGCGCCGCAGTTTAGCGGCGAGTATCGCGCCGCGTCCATTTATCCGGCTCAAGGGACGAAACCCGACGCGCGCCCCACGGTCATACCGCACAGCGAATACCCTGCCCTCACCATGCAAGACAGCGCACCCATGACACGACATCTCGTTATCTGTCTGCTTTCGACCCTGCTGCTCATCAGCCTGCCGGGCCGTGCGGACGCGCAACTGCCGGAACTGGGCAACCCGGTCGACACCGTGCTCTCGCCCGCCGAAGAGCGCCAGATCGGCGCCGAGGTATTCGAGCGCCTGCGCGCCCGCGGCGGCGTGATCGAGGACCCCTTGCTCGATGCCTACCTGAACGACCTGGGCATCCGCCTGATGTCGTCGAGCAACGACAGGCAGTTCGCCCCCCAGATGATCATCGTCGACAACCCGATGATCAACGCCTTCACCGTGCCCGGCGGCTACATCGCGGTGTTCTCCGGGTTGATGCTGGCCGCGGAAAACGAGAGCGAGCTCGCCGGCGTGGTCGCCCACGAGATCGCCCACGCCACCCAGCGGCACATCGCGCAGATGGTGGCCGCGCAGACCGGCAACAGCATGACCGCGGTGGCCGGGTTCATCGCCGGCATCCTGCTGGGCGCCATCGATCCGCAACTGGGCGCGGCGGTCGCCACGGCCGGCATCGCCGGCGCGGCACAGAGCGCCATTAACTACACGCGCATGCACGAGCGCGAGGCGGACCGCATCGCCATCGACACCCTGCGCCGAGCGGACATCGACCCGCGTGGCATGGCCAGCTTCTTCGAGACCCTGCAACGGCGAGCCGGCGCCGACCCGGGGCGCCAGTTCGAGTTCCTGCGCACCCACCCGATGAACAGCGAGCGCATCAGCGCCATACGCGACCGCCTCGCCGGCCTGTCGAGCAACCGGTTCGGTGCAAGCGACAGCCAATCGTTCCGCCTCGCCCGGGCCCGGCTCGCAGCGCTCACCGGCCGCAGCGGCCTCTCCCTCGACCCGGCCGACGAAACCTATCGCCAGGCCGTCGTCGCCCAGCGCCAGGGGCGGCACGACCAGGCGATCGACAAGCTCCGCCCGCTCTACGCCTCCAACCCGGGCAACCGCTGGTATGCCCTGCCCCTGGCGCGGGCACTCAACGACGTCGGCAAGACCGAGGCGGCCGACCGCATCCTCGACGACCTCATCGCGCTCTATCCCGGCGACACGACCCTGTTGCGCGTCGAGGTCGACTGGATGCTCGACCGGGGCGATGCCGAGACCGCCTACGAAACCGCCCGCCGCGCCGTCGAGGCGCGCCCCGGGGACGCCGAGGCCGCGCTGACCCTCTCCCGCGCGGCGAGCGCGGCCGACCGACCGCTCGAGCACCACGAGCAACTCGGCCGCTACTTCCTGCTCAAGGACAACTTGGTCGCCGCCCATCAGGAGCTCGAGACCGCCTACACCTTCACGGCCAACAACCCGCGCGCCCAGGCACGCATCGAGTCCACCCTGCAGGAAATCGAACGTCGCGCCGGCCAGACAGACGACTGAACCCCCTGTTTTTTGTGGGAAAACCCAGCCTCGGACTTGACCATGGCGCGCCTCGAACGCTCAAGATCGCCCGACTAGTCAGCCAACACCCCCACTCGTCAAAAACCACCAGGATGTGGTAAAAACAATCGGGCGAACCGCTTCATGGCGGGCGCGGCGACCCGATGGAATTTCAACAAACGCTAATAATCACTCCATCATGTCGCCATAAATTATTTTTTATTGTCTCGACTGTTCAGGCCACTAAAGTGGTACACGTCGATTCGATGAATGAGACAACTCACCAAGGCATCTCGGCGCTGACACAGCGACCGCAGAGGAGGATAACAATGAAGAAGTTCACATCCGTGATCACCACGGCAGGCGCCGCCGCGCTGCTTGCGACCGGCATGGGTTTCTCTGGCGCCGCAATGGCGGAAGACGCCGGCCTGTCCGAGTCTGCCAAGAAGGGCAAGGAAATCGCCTTCGGCCGTGGCGCGGGCAACTGCCTGGCGTGCCACCAGATGAAGGGCGGCAACCTGGCCGGCAACATTGGCCCGGCCCTGATTGCCATGGAAGCTCGCTATCCGGAGCGTGAGGATCTCGTGGCAGTGCTCAAGGACCCGCGCGACAAGTTCGGCGACCAGACCATCATGCCGCCGTTCGGGGCCAACAAGATCCTGAGTGACGAGGAAATCAACAACATCGTTGACTACCTCTACACCCTGTAAGCACAGGCCCTCAGGACCGAGAACAAGACAAGACCCGAATCACGAGGAGATATCCATAATGAAACGCCTGTTTTCCAGCATGATCGCCGCCAGCGTTCTGGCTACCGGCGGCGCGATGGCCGAGCCGGCCAACCCGTCCGATCCGGAAGAGTTCCGCCAGCTGATGGTCGAGTTCTACCAGGAGCGTTACCCGGACGTACCGTTCGAGGAGTACAACAACGGCGTCTACGCCATCGACGAAGATGCCCGCTCGCAGTGGGAAGGCATGATGGTGTTCCCGGAGACCGACCAGTACGTTGCGGCCGGTGAAGAGCTCTGGAACGAGTACCGCCTGCCGAACGGCAAGCCGCTGTCCTCCTGCCTGGGCGAGGCCAAGGGCCTGCGCGCCAAGTACCCGTACTTCAACGAGAAGGACGGCGAAGTGCACAGCCTGGGTCTGGACATCATCAACTGCCAGAAGAACGCCGGCGAAGAGGCTGAGAAGGTCTGGGATCCGAAGAACAACTACAAGAAGCTGGCCAACGTGCTCGCCTACCTCGCTAGCGAGTCGAACGGCATGACCAACAACGTGCAGATCAACAGCGAAGGCGCCAAGGCTGCCTACAACCGCGGCAAGGAAGCATGGTTCCGCCGCACCGGTCGCCTGGACAACTCCTGCGCCGACTGCCACCAGTACCACGGCGGCAAGTACGTCCGCGCCGAGCGCCTGCACATGAACCTGGGTAACACCACCCACTTCCCGCTGTTCCGTTACAGCAAGGGCAGCATGTTCACCCTGCACAAGCGGATCTACGGCTGCTTCCGCGACACCGGCACGGTGCCGTTCGCGCAGTACTCCCCGTACTACCGCGACCTCGAGTTCTTCATGTCCTACAACGACAACGAACTGGAGCTCAACGGTCCGGGTATCCGCAAGTAATCCATCGGATTACTCGGAACGAGAAAAGCAGGCTTCGGCCTGCTTTTTTTATGCCTGCCGTTCGGAAAACCTCAGGCCAAGCCGGACGGCACCGGGCCGGCAGGCGTTGTCATACCGGCGCTGCTCATGGTCTGGCATAAGTATTTTTTCTATCGTCGCCGTGGTCAGTATGGTTAAATGGCCCGGTTCAGTTTCCTGGCACTGCCCCCGAAGTGCCCACCGGGCTTGGGCCGGGTCAGGGAACCGCTAAAGATCCCAAGGATCCCGTCCCCTGCTCCATGCCGGGCCGGGAGCTGACCCAAACTGAAAACGTAAAGGGGAGTTTTCAATGAGTCTTTCTCGTCGCGAATTTCTGCAGATGCTTGCCGTGGCCTCGGCCGCCGGCATCAACCTCGAGACCGCCCAGGCCGGCACCGGCACTCAGCGCGTCGCCAGCTCGGTAAAGGCGAACAACGCCTCGAGCAACATGTACGAAGTGCCGCGCTTCGGCAACGTGTCGATTCTGCACATGACCGACATGCACGCCCAGCTCAAGCCGGTCTACTTCCGCGAGCCGTCGATCAACCTCGGCGTCGGCTCCATGGAAGGCAACGCCCCCCACCTGGTCGGCGAGGCGTTCCTCAAGCACTTCGGCCTCGAGCCGAACACCCCGGCCGCCCACGCCTTCACCTGCCTGGACTTCAGCGAAGCGGCCAAGAAGTACGGCAAGGTCGGTGGCTTTGCGCACCTGCTCACCCTGATCAAGCACATGCGCGAGCAGCGCCCGGGCGCCTTCCTGCTGGACGGCGGTGACAACTGGCAGGGCAACGCCCTGGCCCTGTGGACCAACGCCCAGAGCCAGATCGACGCGATGAAGATCGCACGCCCGGACTTCTTCACCTCGCACTGGGAAGCCACCTACACCGCCGATCGCATGGTCGAGGGCATCGCCGATCTCGAGGGCGCGACCGACTGCAACTTCGTCGCCCAGAACATCCGCGACTCCGACTTCATGGAGCGCGTGTTCAAGCCGTACGTCATCCGCGAGCAGAACGGCGTCAAGGTTGCGGTCGTTGGCCAGGCCTTCCCGTACACCCCGATCGCGAACCCGCGCTGGATGACCGAGGGCTGGACCTTCGGCATCCGTGACGACGAAATGCAGGACGTGGTCAACCAGGCCCGCGGCGAAGGCGCCGAAGTGGTCGTGGTCCTGTCGCACAACGGCATGGACGTCGACCTCAAGATGGCCAGCCGCGTTACCGGCATCGACGCCATCATGGGCGGCCACACCCACGACGCGGTCCCGACCCCGACCGTGGTCAAGAACCGCAACGGCCAGACCCTGGTCACCAACGCCGGCTCCAACGCCAAGTACCTGGGCGTGCTGGACTTCGACGTGCGCAATGGCAAGGTCCAGGACTACAAGTACCACCTGCTGCCGGTCTTCTCCGACTTCATCGAGCCGGACAAGGAAATGCAGGAGTACATCGACAAGCTGTACAGCCAGGAGATCACCTTCGAAGGCAAGACCTTCAACGTGGGCGAGCGCACCTCCGACGTGCTGGCGACCAACGACGCCCTGCTCTACCGTCGCGGCAACTTCACCGGCACCTGGGACCAGCTGATCTGCGAAGCGCTGATCGACGTCAACGACGCGCAGATCTCGTTCTCGCCGGGCGTACGCTGGGGCACCTCGCTGATCCCGGGCGAGCCGATCACCTACGACGACATGATGACCGAGGTCGCGCTGACCTACCCGAACGTCACGGTCAACGAGTTCACCGGCGAGCAGATCAAGGGCATCCTCGAGGACGTCTGCGACAACATCTTCAACACCGACCCCTACTACCAGCAGGGTGGCGACATGGTTCGCGTCGGTGGCCTGAAGTACGCCTGTGCGCCCAACGCCGAGAAGGGCAAGCGCATCATGGACATGGAGCTCAACGGCGAGCCGCTCGACCCGAATAAGTCCTACAAGGTCGCGGGCTGGGCCTCGGTCGCCGAGCCGGGCAACATCCCGGGCGACACCGGCGAGATGATCTGGGACCAGGTCGAGACCTGGCTGCGTGACCAGAAGCACATCAAGCCGGTCAAGCTCAACGAGCCGGTCCTCAAGGGTGTCGAAGGCAACCCGGGAATCACCGACAAGTGCTGATGCCAGCATCCCCCTCGGGGGATGCCCGAAACACGAAGGCCCCGCCAATTGGCGGGGCCTTTTTCGTGGTGACTAGCCGCCGGCCGGCGCGATAGGCCGAAAGCGGGCCGCGGCCCGATCCTTCTCCAATTCGCCAAGCCGACGCACCAACCCACTCATCGCCAGATACACGCCGGGAGCGGGCGCCCCCTGCACGAAGCCGAGCGCCAGCCCGAGGTTCAAGGCCGGCTCGACCGGATCGATCTCGTAGGGTCGCATGGCGCCGGTCAGGACCACGCAGTGCCCCGGAAAGGCCCGGGCGAGCACCTCCCCCGTGCGCGCCATGGTGTCGGTGCCATGCACGACCACGATCGGCGCATCGGGTCGACGCGCTACCGCCTCGCACAACGAGGCCACGATGGTCTCGCGATCGACGTCCGTCATCTCCAGGCTGTCCTTGCATACCGGCTGGAGCCAGTCGATGTCCAGGTTCCTTTCGGCCGAGCGCAGAATCTCCCGCGCGGCCTGCGCGCCCGGCTCGACGACCAGCGAGCCGTCCCGGGGGCGATAGCGCTTGTTGAAGGTGCCCCCGGTGTCCACCAGGATGACCGGTTGCTGTTCAGCCAGGCCGACCACCTGATCGGCTGTGCCTGTTCCCATGGCTCTCCCTCGACTGGTTTTGACTGACCGGATGCGTTTGCCGGCCAAGTGAAGTAAAATGGCCGATTGATTCTAAAGGAAGCGTCGAGCGCCCCGGTATTCCCCGCCTCGAAATCGCCGCCACGGCGATGGCCCCGGGGTGAGCCCCTCGAGGGCCACAGGGTAGCGCGATGGCGGCCAATCGGCCGCTCGACGTCTTCGACACGCCCCATCCACATTCGGTGCAGGCCGAGTAAGCCACGACTTCATGGACAACCAGCCGAAACGCTACATCGTCGAGTCAGTGACCAAGGCCGGCGCCCGATTCCGCCCGAGTGACTGGATCGATCGCATCTCGAGCTGGGATGCGACGTTCGCCCAGCACCGCCTGGTCTACTCGCAACGGCTGCACCCGGTGATGCTCAACGGGCAGAAGGTCCTCGCCATCGAACCGGGGCTGAAGACCGCCAACCGACAGATGTTCGACTCGGTGATGCAGTTCATCGAGCGCAACAACCTCAAGATGCACGTCCAGTACCCGGACGGCCATCTCGAGGAGTACACCGGCGACAACGCCCCCACGTCCCCGGACGCCGCGACCTCATGACCCACAATCCGCCGCGTGTCGGCTTCGTCAGCCTCGGCTGCCCCAAGGCCCTGGTGGACTCCGAGCGCATCCTCACCCAGCTGCGCGCCGAGGGCTACGCCCTGTCCGACAGCTACGAGGGCGCGGAGCTGGTGATCATCAACACCTGCGGGTTCATCGACTCGGCGGTGCAGGAATCGCTCGATACCATCGGCGAGGCACTCGACGAGAACGGCCGGGTGATCGTTACCGGTTGCCTGGGCGGGCGCGACGAGGGTGAGCTGGTCCGCGAGACGCACCCCAACGTGCTGGCCGTGACCGGACCGCAGGCCTACCAGGAGGTGATGGACGCAGTCCACCAGCACCTGCCGCCGCGGTTCGACCCGTTCGTCGACGTGATGCCCGAGCCGGGCAGCCAGGCCCGAGGCAAGACCTCGGCACCCGTCAGTGACGAGGCGCTCGATACCGACACGGTGTCGCTCGAGGACGCGGTCGGCGTCAAGCTCACCCCGCGACACTACGCCTACCTCAAGATTTCCGAGGGCTGCAATCACCGCTGCAGCTTCTGCATCATCCCGAGCCTGCGCGGCGATCTCGTCAGCCGGCCGATCGGCGAGGTGATGACCGAGGCGGAGAACCTGGTCAACGCCGGCGTGCGCGAACTGCTGGTCGTCTCCCAGGACACCAGCGCCTACGGCATCGACACCCGCTACAAGCTGGATTTCTGGGGCGGGCGCCCGCTCAAGACCCGCTTCCGCGAACTCGCCGCCGCGCTGGGCTCGCTCGATGCCTGGGTCCGCCTGCACTACGTCTACCCCTACCCGCATGTCGACGACGCCGTCGAACTGATGGCCGAAGGGCTGGTGCTGCCATACCTGGACATCCCGTTCCAGCACGCCAACCACCGCATCCTCAAGCTGATGAAGCGGCCGGCCTCGAGCGAGAACGTCCTCAAACGGATCGCGAAATGGCGCGAGATCTGCCCGGAAATCACCATCCGCTCGACCTTCATCGTCGGCTTCCCCGGCGAGACCGAGGAGGAGTTCCAGGAACTGCTCGACTTCCTCGACGAGGCACAGCTCGATCGCGTCGGCGCCTTCGCCTATTCACCCGTTGACGGGGCGACCGCCAACGAGTTGCCCGACCCGGTCCCCGAAGCGGTCAAGCAGGAACGACTGGCGCGCTTCATGGAAAAGCAGGCGGCCATCAGCGCGGCCAAGCTGGCACGGAAGGTCGGCCAGCGCATGCCGGTGCTGGTGGATGCCGTGGACGAATCGGGCGCGGTGGCCCGCAGCATGGCCGACGCGCCGGAGATCGATGGCGTGGTCTACCTGCCGGAGGTCACCGACGTCGCGCCGGGCGACTTCGTCGAGGTAGAGATCGTCGAGGCCGACGAACACGACCTGTGGGGCGTCCCCGTTCCCTGATGATCTCGGTCGAGGCACCGCCACGAGCCATCCGCTCGTTCCACCGCGATGCCGAAGGTCACTGGTTCGCGCGGCTCGAGTGCGGTCATAACCAGCACACCCGCCACGACCCGCCGTGGATCAATCGCCCGTGGGTGGAACAGAGCCTCGGGCGCATCGCGATGATCGGCACGCCGCTGGCGTGTCGTAAGTGCGCCGACGGCGCCGGACCCGACCCCAGCCCCTAACCGACCGCGTGACGTCCCGGAGGGAAACCGACCATGAGTGAAGACCGCGACTTCAAGCCGCTCAACATCGCCGTGCTGACCGTCTCCGACAGCCGCAGCCTGGCCGAGGACCATTCCGGCGACCTGCTGGTCGAGCGCCTCGAGGGCGTGGGGCACCACCTCTACGAGCGCGACCTGCTCCCCGACGACATCTACCAGATCCGCGCCGCGGTCTCCCGGTGGATCGCCGCGTCCGACTGCGACGTGGTGATCACCACCGGGGGCACCGGGCTGACCGGCCGCGACGGCACCCCCGAGGCGGTCTCGGTCCTCTTCGACAAGACCATCGACGGCTTCGGCGAGATGTTCCGGGCACTGTCCTTCCAGACCATCGGCAGCTCGACCCTGCAGTCGCGCGCGACCGCCGGCGTGGCCAACCGCACCTACCTGTTCGTCCTGCCCGGCTCGACCGGTGCCTGCAAGGATGCCTGGGACAACCTGATCGAATCGCAGCTCGATTACCGCAAGCGCCCCTGCAACCTGGTCGAGCTGATGCCGCGCCTGACCGAGCGCTAGCCCGCGAGCACCGCCGCGATACCCCACTGGCTGATCCAGACGGCCACCAGCGCATAGACGCCCGCCAGCAGGTCGTCGAGCATGATGCCCAGCCCGCCGTGCACCCGCCGATCCAGCCAGCCGATCGGCCACGGCTTGATCACGTCGAAGACCCGGAACCAGGCGAAGATCAGCAGCAGCTGCCACCAGGTCTCCGGCAACACCACGAACACCAACAAGACCCCGACGATCTCGTCGAAGACGATGCCGCCGTGGTCGTGAACGCCCAGGCGCCGGCTGGCCTCGCCGCAGAGATAGACCCCGACGAGAAACAGCACGGCCGTGGCCGCCAGCAGCAGCGCGATCACGGCCGCGTCGCCCAACGGGGCCGCCAGCGTCATCAACAGCCAACCGAGCAGGACACCGGGCAGGGTGCCGACGGTGCCCGGTGCGCGTGGCGCGAGGCCCGTGCCGCCGCCGAAGGCGAGCCACATCACCGGGCTCGCCCCCAACTCTCCCGCGCTGACGCGTCGCGAGGTCTTGCCCGCGCTCATGCGCCTTCCTCCCTGAAGTGGTTGTAACCGCGTCGTCCCGGCAGCGGGCGCCCGGCCCGTTCGCGGACCGTGCCCACCGGACCGGCCTCGTCGAGACGACCGATCACCGTCAGATCCCAGGCCGGTTCCAGTGCCAACCCGGGCGGCAGGGCGAGCAGCAACTCGTAGTCATCGCCACCGCCCAGCACGCGATCGATATCCGCGGGTCGGGCGTCGAGCCAGCGTCTGGCCGCCGGCGAGAGTGGAACGGCATCGAGATCGATCTCGGCCGACAGTCCGCTGGCATCGAGCAGGTGCCCGAGGTCCTGGAGCAGGCCATCGGAGATATCCAGACCGGCCGCCTGCCCGCACAGCGCCTGCCCGGCGGCCAGTCGCGGCTCCGGGCGGTCGAGGCGATCGAGGAGGTAGGCACGGTCGGCGTCATTCAGCCCGCTGGGCACCTGGTCCGGTTGCAGGGCCACGACCAGGCCCAGCGCGGCATCGCCGACGGTGCCGGTGACCGCCAGCCGGTCGCCGGCGCGCGCACCGTCACGCCGGATCGCCGTGCCGCGGGCAATCGAACCGAAGGCGGTGATCGACAGGGTCAGCTGCGGGGCCCGCACGGTGTCGCCGCCGACCAGATCGCAGCCCCAACGATCCGCGGCCGCACGCAGGCCGGTAGAGAAGCTTTCCAGCCAGGCGCTGTCGGTCTCGGGCAGGCCCAGCGACAGGGTGAAGCCCAGCGGGGTCGCGCCCATTGCGGCGAGATCGGAGAGATTCACCGCCAGGGCCTTGTGCGCGATGGCATCGGCGGCGGTGGCGTCGGGGAAATGCCGGCCGGCGACCAGCATGTCGGTGGCCACCACCAGTTGCTCGCCCGGCGGCGGCGTGAGGATGGCGGCATCGTCACCGACGGCCAGCGACACCGCGCGGTGCGTGGCGGGCCAGTCGAAGTACCGATGGATCAGGTCGAATTCCTGCATGTCGACCAGCGTCCTCCCGGACGACCCAGCTAATCCGGAGACCGTCAGTCCCGGCGGCGGGGTTCGGTGGGGCGGGCGCGATCGGCCAGGCGGTCGAGCACGCCGTTGACGTAACGATGCCCGTCGGTCGCACCGAAGCGCTTGGCCAGCTCGACGGCCTCGTTGATCACGATCGCGCGCGGGGTCTCGAGCATGTGCATCAACTCGAAGGCCCCCAGGCGCAGGATCGCGTGCTCGATCGGATCGAGCTCGTTCACCGGGCGGTCCAGGTGCGGCTCGATCGCCGAGTCGAGCTCCGCGGCGTGCTGCTCGACGCCGCGCAGGATCCGCCGGAACAGCTCGAGATCGATACGCAGCATGAAGGCATCCTCCATGAACTGCGCCTCGAGCTGATCGACCGGGATCGGGTTCATCAGCTGCTGATAGAGCCCCTGGGCGGCCCGTTCGCGCGCCCAGCGCCGCTGCTTGCGCGCCGGAGAGGACTTCGCGCCGCGGGCCGAGGGAGCCCCCTCGCCGCCGCGGGCATCCTCTGATCGATCGCCACCGGTGGGCTCGTCCTGGGGAAACTGCTTGATCATGGGTGCTTAGGCAATCTGGTCGATCTGATCGAGGAGGTTGACCATCTCGATGGCGGTGGCGGCGGCTTCCGCGCCCTTGTTGCCGGCCTTGCTGCCGGCGCGTTCCATCGCCTGGTCGACCGTGTCGGTGGTCAGTACGCCGAAGATCACCGGCATGTCGAAGTCGGTGGCCACCCCGGCGATGCCCTTGGCCGCCTCGCCCGCGACGTAGTCGAAGTGCGGCGTCGCGCCACGGATGACGGCACCCAGGCAGATGATCGCGTCGAACTTCTCGCTCGCGGCGACCCGCTGGGCCACCAGAGGCAGCTCGAAGGAGCCCGGCGCCATCACCACCGTGATCTGGGCCGGATCGATGCCGTGCCGACGCAGGGTGTCGATCGCCCCGTCGCGCAACCGGTCGACGACCTGCGCGTTCCAGCGCGTCGCCACGATGGCGTACCGTCCTGCGCGGGCCGTCAACCCGCCTTCGATCACCTGAACGTCATTCATGCTTGTTTGTCCCGTGAGCGGCGGTCATTCCGCCTCGTCGTGAATGTAGTCAACCACTTCCAGGCCGAAGCCGGCCAGGGCATGGAAGCGCTTGGGCGCGCTCATCACGCGCATCTGGCGGACGCCGAGATCCTTTAGGATCTGGGCACCCACCCCGTAATTTCGCAGTTCTTCGACCTCGCCACCGACCGGTTCGGCGGCCGGCTTTTCCCAGCCCTTTAGCTGGCGCAGCATCTCGTCCTCGTTGGGGGTCGAGCGCAGCACCACGGCCACGCCCGTCTTCATCTCACCCAGCCGGGCGAGCACGTCGGAGAACGGCCAGCCGCAGTCGCGCCCCTCGGGCTCGAACAGGTCACAGACCGCGTGGTGGACGTGTACACGCACCGGCGTGGGCGTCTCGGCGTCCGGCGTGCCGCGCACCGCGGCGAACTGCAGCTGCCCGCTGGTGAAATCCTTGTAGGCGTGCAGGGTAAAACGGCCGTGACGCGTGTCGATCTCGGTGGCGAACTGGTGCTCGACCGAGCGCTCGTGGCGCATCCGGTAACGGATCAGGTCCTCGATCGAACCGATCTTGATGTCGTGCTCGGCGGCGAAGCGCTCCAGGTCCGGGCGGCGCGCCATGGTGCCGTCCTCGTTGAGGATCTCGACGATCACCGCCGACGGCTCACGCGCCTCGGCCAGCCGCGCGAGGTCGACACCGGCTTCGGTGTGGCCGGCCCGTGCCAGTACGCCCCCGGGGCGGGCCATCAGCGGGAAGACGTGCCCCGGCTGGACCAGGTCGGACGGCTTGGCCTCGGGGGCCACCGCCGCGCGAATGGTGGTGGCGCGGTCGGCGGCCGAGATGCCGGTGGTCACGCCGCGCGCGGCCTCGATCGAGACGGTGAACGCCGTCTGGAAGGCCTCGCGGGTGCGGCTGACCATCAACGGCAGTTCCAATTGCTCGCAACGCGCCTGGCTGAGCGTCAGGCAGATCAGGCCGCGGCCGTAGCGCGCCATGAAGTTGATGTCCTCGGGGCGCACCTGCTCGGCGAGCATGACCAGATCGCCCTCGTTCTCGCGATCCTCGTCGTCGACAATGATGACCATGCGCCCGGCACGCAGGTCGTCGAGGATCTCGTCAATGGAACTAAAGCTCATAGGGTCTCTCAGCGCCGTCGAAGGCAATCGGGGATTGTATCATCGCGCGCCCCACTGTAGACCATCGCCCGGCCATGCTCGGGCGCGCCGGCCGTCAGGACAGGTCCTGGTAGGGGCTCTGGCCACCGCCGCCCACGCCGTCACCGGCCTGCAACAGGCGCTCGAGGTAACGGGCCATCAGGTCGACCTCCAGGTTGACCTGCCGCCCGGGGCGGTACTCGCCCATGATGGTCACCTCGAGCGTGTGCGGGATGATGGTCAGCCGGCAGCGCGTGCCGCTGACCTCGTTGACCGTCAGGCTGATCCCGTCGATGGCAACCGAGCCCTTCTTGGCGACGTAACGCGCCAGCTCCGGTGGCACCCGTAGCCAGAACTCGGTGGCCCGTGCCTCGGAGCGGCGGGCATCGATGATCGCCAGCCCGTCGACGTGCCCGCTGACCAGGTGCCCACCCAGCGGCGTGGCCAGGGTGAGCGCGGGCTCCAGGTTGACGCGCGAGCCGGGCGCCAGTTGCCCGATCGTGGTCAGGCGCAGGGTCTCGGCCGAGCAGTCGACCGAGAAGCGGTCGCCCTCGAGATCGGTCACCGTCAGGCAGACGCCGTTGACCGCGATGCTGTCGCCGATGGCGGTATTCGCCAGATCCAGCCCCGGGGCCTCGATGGTCAGGCGCGCGTCACCACCCGTGGGGGTCTGCTCGACCAGGGTGCCGACGGTCTGGATGATGCCGGTGAACATGCGTGTTTCTCCGCGGAATAAGGGCAATCGCCCGGCTGTTTAGCGGGCCGGCCGCAGGGTCAGGCGCAGGTCCTCGCCCAGCCGGGTCTCGTCGACCAGCGTCCAGCGAGTGGCGTCGGCCAGTGCGCTCGGCTCGGGCAGCGCCAGCGCCGGGCGGGCCTGGTGACCGAGTAGCATCGGCGCCTGGTAGACGACCAGCTCGTCGCATAGCCCGGCGGCGACGAACGCCCCGGCCAGCTTGGCGCCTGCCTCGACCAGCACCTCGTTGATTTCCCGCCGCGCCAGGTCGGCCAGGATGAAATCCAGGTCGAGGCCCAGCCCGGGGGCGGTCGGCGCCTCGATCAGGGTCGCCTCGCGCTTGAGCAGGGCATCATGATGCACCCCCTCGTTGGCGTCCCGGGTGTAGATCCACACCGCCCCCGGCGAGTCGAAGATCGCGGCGAACGGCGGCAGGCGCAGGCCGGAGTCGAGCACCACGCGCGCCGGCTGGCGCACCTCGCCCTCGATGCCGAGCTCGTCTGCCGACAGGCGCACGTTCAGCCGCGCGCTGTCGGTCAACACGGTATCGATGCCGCTCAGGACCGCGCACTGGCGCGCGCGCAGGAACTGCACGTCACGACGCGCGGCCTCACCGGTAATCCACTGGCTCTCGCCGCTGGCCAGCGCACTGCGCCCGTCGAGCGACTGGGCCACCTTGACCGTCACCCAGGGCCGGCCGCGCTCCATGCGCGAGACGAAGCCCGGGTTGAGCGCGCGGGCGGCCGCCGGGGCGATTGCCTCGCTCACCTCGACGCCGGCCTCACGCAGGATCGCGTGCCCGCGCCCTGCCACCTGCGGATTGGGGTCGTTCATGGCGGTGACCACGCGGGCCACCCCGGCCTCGACCAGTTGCGGCGCGCAGGCCGGGGTGCGGCCGACGTGGCTGCAGGGCTCGAGCGTCACGTAGGCCGTGGCCCCGCGCGCCCGTTCGCCGGCGCCCGCAGGGCATGCACCTCGGCATGCGGACCGCCGGCGCGGGCGTGAAACCCCTCGCCGACGATCTCGCCGTCACGCACCAGCACGCAACCCACCCGCGGGTTGGGCGAGGTGGTGTAGCGCCCGCGCTCGGCCAGCCGGAGGGCATACGCCATCCAGTGCCGGTCTTCGCGAGGCGTGGGCCGGTCGGCGGGGGACTCAGTTGGCATCGCCGATCAGGGGCAGTTGGTGATCCGGGTCGCTGATCACGTCGTTGGCCAGCGATTCGATCGCGTCACGGAAGGCCTCGACGCTGTCGAAGCTCAAGTACACCGAGGCGAAGCGGATGTAGGCAACATGGTCGAGCCGGCGCAATTGCGCCATGACCATGTCGCCGATCTCGCGGGCGGCAATCTCGCGCTCGCCGCGACTCCTGAGCTGACGTTCGATCTGCTCGATCGCCTCCTCGATCCGGCGGGTGGGCACCGGTCGCTTCTCCAGCGCGCGCATCATGCCGTCACGCAGCTTGCGATCGTCGAAGTTCTGCCGCGCGCCGTTGGACTTGACCACCCGCGGCATCTGCCGGTCGGCCCGCTCGTAGGTGGTGAAGCGCTGCCCGCAGGCGGCACACTCGCGCCGGCGACGGATGCCCTCGCCGGCGTCGATCGCCCGCGAGTCGATCACGCGGGTGTCGTCGTTGCCGCAGATCGCGCAGCGCATGCCCTGCCCCAGTCAGGCCCGATCAGGCCTGGTTGGCTTCGTAGACCGGCAGGCGACGGCAGAGCGCGGTGACCTTCTCGCGCACCGCCTCGATCACCGACTCGTTCTCGAGGTCGTCGATGATGTCGCACATCCAGCCAGCCAGGTCGCGGGACTCGTCGACGCCGAAGCCGCGCGTGGTGATCGCCGCGGTGCCCACCCGGATGCCCGAGGTGACAAACGGCGACTGCGGGTCGTTGGGCACGGCGTTCTTGTTGACCGTGATGTGGGCCCGACCCAGCGCCTCGTCGACCGCCTTGCCGGTCAGGCCGCGCTTGACGAAGCTGACCAGGAACAGGTGGTTGTCGGTGCCGCCGGAGACCACGTCGATGCCGCGATCGACGAACACCTGCGCCATGGTCCGCGCGTTGTCGATTACCTGCTGCTGATAGGTCTTGAAGTCCGGCTCCAGGGCCTCCTTGAAGGCCACCGCCTTCCCGGCGATCGCGTGCATCAGCGGGCCGCCCTGGGTGCCCGGGAAGATGCGTGACTGGAATTTCTTCTCCAGATCCGGGTCGGCCTTCGCCACGATGATGCCGCCGCGCGGACCGCGCAGGGTCTTGTGGGTGGTCGAGGTGACCACGTGGGCGTGCGGCACCGGGTTCGGGTAGAGGCCGGCGGCGACCAGGCCCGAGACGTGGGCCATGTCGACCATCAGGTAGGCACCCACCGCATCGGCGATCTCGCGGAAGCGGGCCCAGTCCAGCACGCGCGAGTAGGCGGAGAAGCCGGCGATGATCATCTTCGGCTTGTGCTCCTTGGCCAGGCGCTCGACCTCGTCGTAGTCGACGTAGCCCTCGGCATCGATGCCGTACTGCACGGCGTGGTAGATGCGCCCGGAGAAGTTGGGCTTGGCGCCGTGGGTCAGGTGACCGCCGGCATCCAGGCTCATGCCCAGCACGGTATCGCCCGGCTCGACCAGTGCCTGGAAGACCGCGGCGTTGGCCTGCGAACCCGAATGCGGCTGGACGTTGGCGTAATCGGCGCCGAAGAGCTGCTTCGCCCGCTCGATCGCCAGTTGCTCGGCCACGTCGACGTACTCGCAGCCACCGTAGTAGCGCTTGCCCGGGTAGCCTTCGGCGTACTTGTTGGTCAGCACGGAGCCCTGGGCCTCCATGACGCGCGGGCTGGCGTAGTTCTCCGAGGCGATCAGCTCGACGTGATCTTCCTGGCGACGCACCTCGGCGTTGATCGCATCGGCAAGTTCCGGGTCGTAGCCCGCGATGGTCATGGACTTGGCAAACATGGAGTCGGCTCCTGGCAAAGGTGAAAATCAAATCCGGGGCGGCCTCGACGCCTCGAGGCCGCGAAACACAAGCGGCCGCCCCGAGGCGTACGCGGGCGACCGAACAATGCCGCGAATTCTAGCATGTTGCGCTCGGTCGCCTGCCCGGCGCATGGGAGCGATATGCAACAACGGCATGAATCCGCGTCATGACGGATCGTTACCGAGTGCGAGCATGCAAAGCATCGACAAAACCCCGCCCGCTCGCGACAATGAAAGCCATTAACGATTTGAAACCGGCATGGGAGCCTTCACGCGATGATGACCGACAACGACCGCGACGCCCTGGTCGACTTTCTCGCCCGCCACGTCGACACGCAGATCCTCACCCACGCCGAGGTCAGTGCGTTTCTCGACTTCTGCGACTTCGAGATCATCGAGCGCGGCCGGATCATCGCCGACATCGGCGAGGTGGGCGAGTCGCTCTACTTCCTGCTCGACGGCACGGCCGAGCTGATCGTCGGCCCGACCACCAACGAGGTGCCGGTCGGCCAGATCCACGCCGGCGAAATGCTCGGCGAGATGAGCTTCTTCGATCGCCAGCCGCGCAACGTGCGCATGCGGGCGCGCTCCTCAGTGCGATTGCTGCGCCTGCCGCGCGAGAAGTACAACCGCCTGCGCCTGGAACACCCCGTGTTCACCGTGCTGCTGCTCGAGTACGCGATCGTCAGCCTCGATCACCTCTATCGGCGCACCAGCACCGACGTTGCTCAGCTCAACCAATACATCCACAGCATGGGTGGCTAGGTGTGATCTCTCAACAGGTTGTCCACGGAACCCATCCAATGGATGCTGAGTTTGCCGACCAAGCAATCCATGACAGGAGGGTCCCGTGGACATCCATCAGAATGCCGCGCTAACACCTCGAGGTCGAG